>JAZNTF010000141.1:0-6932 GCA_045591625.1 Candidatus Fimenecus sp. | reverse complement strand
GGCAGAAAAAGTATTGATTTTTCTGAAAATGATGTTGCGCAACTAAAAAATATTGCAACACTTCGTAAAGCTGATTTTTCAATTCAGGAAATCAAAGATTTACAATCAGGTGGCGAAACAGCACAACAAACTGTTAAAGATTACATAAAAAGAACAAATGAGAAAATTCAGTTCAACACAGAAATAATTAAAAAAATCGGTACTCTTGCAGACGAAGAAAACATTACAATTGAAATCATCTGCGAAAAACTTTCAAGTAATTTAGCAAACGAACAAGTTCCAGCCGAAGATATGAAAGCACCTGCAAAAGAACGGATAATAAGAGCAGTTTTTACTACTATTTCCATTGTTGGCATTGTTTTATCTTTAGGATTTACTTTGTTTATAGTAGCGTATTATCAGTCAAGATTTCTTTATCCTACTGTTTATGATGATATCTTTGATTCGGTGTATCATATATTCTTTTATTTATTTTTTGAGATTCAATTTATTTTGTGTTTGGTAATATTATTGGTCATTAAAAAAAGAAAAAAGTTTAAAAAGAAAAAAGATAAGAGATACATAATAGCATTCATTTTAATGGTGCTGTGGATAATATCTTGCTTTGGATTTCCAATGAAAATGACGATATCTATGTTTGCACCACCTATATATTCAGAAACAACCAATCCTAATAATTATTTACGAATTGATGCAGACTTTTATGGTTATTATGGAGCTTTTTGGAGAGATGATATTTATGAGATATTTCCAATTGTAATCCCTAATTCAGCGACAATTAAAAATTATGAAGGTGTAACATTTCCAGACACAACAAAATATTACTATAAGTATGAAGCATGTGTTGAGGAAAAGTACGATTTGTTTGCCGAATGGATGTTGTCGCAAAATGAATTCATTGCAGAAAAAGAAAGGATTTTAGCTAAAGAAGAAATTACTCATATTACACAAAAAGGCGATTGACAATGTGTTTATTTTACTGATGTTAAATACGAAGATTCGTGTGTGCTATTTTTTGCTTATAATGATACATCACATACGGTTCGATATGTTTCAATGTGTGATATCGAGGGATTATTAGTTCCATATTACACAACACAAGATTGGTAACCAAGCGTGGTCTTTTGGCCACGCTTTTTTTATGGCTTGTATATTTTGGAAAAATATGTTAAAATATATGGACAAAAATAAGGTGGTGAGCAAAGTGTTGAAAATCTTTTATCCTTACGGATATGTAGATAGCGTTTTTACTATTGATTATGAAAAGTTATATAATCTGGGATACAGAGGATTGATTTTTGATATTGACAACACATTGGTGCACCACGGAAAAGATTCTACTCCTCAGGTGGATGAATTGTTTCGTTATATTCAGGGAATGGGATTCAAAACTCTTTTGCTTTCTAACAACAGTGAGGAAAGAATTCTGAGATTTATGGAGAATATTGATTCCTTGTATATAAGTATTGCCGATAAGCCAAATACTGCAGGTTATTACAAAGCAGTTGAGATGCTTGATATGAAAAAAGAAGAAGTAATTGTCATTGGCGACCAGATATTTACTGATATTCTTGGGGCTAATCGTAGTGGATTAGACAGTATTTTAGTCAAGTTTATCCGTGGTGAAGGTGAAACCAATTTCGGAAAAAGACGAGCAGTAGAGAATTTTATACTCAAATTTTATAGTAAAAATAAATCCCGACAGAAAAAGTTGGGAGATATCAGAAAAAGAGAGGATGAGAAACAAAATGTCAAGAAACGGTAAACTCTTTTGCGACATAAACCCTACATGTTATGCCATTTCAATACAAAAGGAAAGATTCAAACGACATATTAAAAATATGGTCAGCAGTGAAAAGTTTGCAAAAACAATAAAAGATGAGAAGTTACCAAATCTTGTGTCCGACCACCATAACGGACTCATTAAACGAGCAAAGGGAATTGACCTTACTCTTCAGTACAACAAGGCGGAGAATATTGAAATTGCTTGTAAAACAATGAATGGTCTTGTTATTCATCCAGGTGAGGTCTTTTCTTTCTGGCAAAGAGTCGGAAAGATTTCAAAAAGAAAAGGCTACAAGGAAGGCAGAATCTTAATCAGAAATAAACTCACTAAGGGTATGGGCGGCGGACTTTGCAACCTTGCAAATACTATTCATCTTTTGTTTTTGCATAGCCCTTTGGAGGTTATTGAATTCCACCAGCATTCCGATGCTCTGGCTCCTGACGAGGGCAAGAGAGTACCATTCAGTTCAGGTACATCCGTTGTTTATAACTATATTGATTACAGAGTGAAAAATACAACGGACCAGGATGTACAACTGTGTCTTTGGTGTGAGGATGAAAAGCTTTTTGGTGAATTGAGAAGTGAAAGAGAATTTTCTTCTTCCTTCAGATTAGAGGAAGAGGACCATCACTTTAAAAAACAAGGTGAAAAGTTCTACAGAAATTCAAAAATTTACAAAATAACTACGGATAAAGCAACCGGAGAAGTGCTTGATAAAAAGCTTGTTCTTGATAATCATTCAGAGGTAATGTTTGATTACGATATGATTCCGAAAGAGCTTATAAGAGAATAAAAAATGAGAGGCTGTAAAGTTTTTGTTTTACAGCCTCTTTTACTTTTATTTATTTTTTGCCAAATATTCACGAACTTTTTTGATTTGTTCGGGGACAGAGCCTTCAAATCGGTTGTCAAAAAATGCACTTCCCACAGTGAAACTCCATGGACATACCGCTTTAACCTCATCAAGCTTCCGGTATGTATCTACACTACCTGCAATACAAACGGGAGCGTTGATTGCGGAGACAAGTTCCATATTAAGTGCGTATGAATCACCGGTGTAACGATATCCTAAAAGGTCAATTCCGTAAGCACCTTTTTCTATGTACTCCTGAGCCTGTGAAATCATTTCTTCATATGTGCCGTCAAGGATGGAAGGACGACCGGTAACTTTTCCCACGAACGGCATATATTTAATACCGTTTTCCTTACATAAAGTGTTGATGGAATCAAAGAAACAAGTGCCCATAAGAATGTCACAACCGCATTCTATAGCAAGTTTTGCTCCTTCAAGACCTTCTTCTTCAGTGTATTCCACAACTTCAAGAGCTACTGATTTTCCATGTTGCTTCATAATTGAGACGAGATTTTTCATCTCTTCAACAGGAATTCCCTTTTCCTTCAAACCCCAGAATTTAGTATCTAAATCCTTACATTGGTCGAAAATCTCAAGGGCATTTTCAATCGTTTGGTCATTGTGAGTAAGCATAACGATTAATTCAGGACAAGTGTTCATTTTTATCCCCTCCTTAATGGTTATCCGACATAACCCCAAGTTTACTAGAGTATTTTACCACAGTGATTGAAAAATGTACATAGAAAAAAGTGAAATAATGGTAATTAATAAGAAAATAAGTAAAATTATCCATTAAAATTAATTCCTACTAATTTTGTGTGAATTAACTATTGAATTCCTACTAATTTTGTAGTATATTATTTCAGTAATAAAAAACAATACTCTAAAAAGGGTGTAAAACTATGAAAATCTCAACAAAAGGCAGATATGCACTTCGTCTTATGACAGACTTGGCAATTCATAAGGACGACGGATATATCTCAATAAAAACTGTTTCTCAAAGACAAGGAATCAGTGAAAAATACCTTGAGCAGATTATTAAACTTTTAGCAAAAGAAAATCTTGTTGAAAGCATCCGTGGTGCACAGGGTGGCTATAAATTGACCCGTGAGCCCATTGAATATACTGTCGGTGAAATTCTTCGTGTAACCGAGGGTAGTCTTGCTCCTGTTGCTTGTCTTGAAACTGAAGAGAATACCTGCGAAAACTGTATGGACTGCGTGACACTTGAAATATGGCAATGTGTCCTTGATGCAGTCAATAAGGTTGTTGATTCAATCACTTTGCAATATTTAGTTGATAAGCAGAAAGAAAAGGGTAATTGCGGATGCTGTTAAAATATGATTTGTGCGAAACCGCACGATATATGGGTTACAAGCGCGGTGCAAAACCAAGTGAAGAAATATGTGAATTAGTCGAAGAAGCATATGAAGAGCTTTGTAAGGCAATTCAACCAAAATATATTTATAAAGAATACGATTTTACAAGGACAGAAGACGGAATTATTGTTGAAGGAATTGAATTCAAGAGCGAAAAATTGCTTAAACATCTCAGAGATTCAAATTCAGTAATTCTTTTTGGTGCAACAATCGGTGTTGGCGCTGATACTCTTGTCCGTAAATATAGCGTAACTGATTTGGCTATGACAAGTATTGCTCATTGTGTTGGCGCATCTCTTGTGGAAAATCTTTGTGATAAGGCTTGTGACGAACTGAAAATAACAATAAAAGGTGAACATCGACCTCGTTTCAGTCCCGGATATGGAGACCTTAATATTTCTTCTCAGGCTGATTTCTTCAAGCTGTTGCCAATGACAACACAGCTTGGTGTAGCACTTTCGGAAAATTATATGATGACTCCAACAAAAACAGTTACAGCATTTATAGGGGTAATAAAATGACATTCAAAGAAAAATTCGGAAAAGAAATATTGTTTTTTGATGGTGCAATGGGAACAATGCTCCAGAAAAACGGATTAAAAACAGGTGAGTTACCTGAAAATATGAATATTACTCACCCTGAGGTGCTTATTAAAATTCATAAGGAGTACCTTGACGCAGGATGTAATGTGATTACAACAAATACATTCGGTGCAAATTCCCTTAAATTTAATAATGTGGAAGAAATAATCGCATCAGCAGTTTCTCTTGCAAAGAAATCTACTGAGGAATATGACAGAGATACCTTTGTAGCACTTGATTTAGGGCCAATCGGCAGACTTTTAGAGCCTTGTGGTGATTTGCCGTTTGAACAGGCTTATGAACTCTTCAAGGAACAGGTTATAGCAGGTGAAAATGCAGGTGCAGACCTTGTCCTGATTGAAACAATGGGTGATTTGTATGAGATTAAAGCAGCTGTTTTAGCGGCAAAGGAAAATACAAATCTTCCTGTTCTTGTGTCAATGATTTTTGACGAAAAGGGAATACTTTTAACGGGGGCAGATATTAAGACTGCAGTTGTAACTCTTGAGGGTCTCCAGGTTGATGGTATCGGTATGAACTGTGGTTTAGGCCCTGACCAGATGCTTGAACTGCTTAAAGAAATGAAAGAATATTCAAGCACACCGATTTTCATTCAGCCGAATGCAGGACTTCCCGTCAGTGTAAACGGTAAAACCACGTATAACGTGACACCTGAAGAATTTGCACAAAAGCAGTTGTCAATTCTTCGTAATGGTGCCGGTGCTCTGGGTGGTTGTTGCGGTACAACTCCTGAACATATAAAGGCAATGATTGACCTTTGTAAAAATGAAAAAATCACAGAAATTGATAAAAAGAATTATACAGCAGTTTCTTCTTATTCTAAAACTGTTATATTCAACGAAAAGCCAGTAATCATCGGTGAAAGAATAAATCCGACAGGTAAGAAAATGCTCAAAGAAGCACTCCGTAACAATGATATGGATTATATCTATCGTGAGGGGGTTAGTCAGACTGATGCAGGTGCAGACATTCTTGATGTGAATGTGGGACTTCCTGAAATTGATGAAACGGTTATGATGGTGAATGCAGTTAAGGGACTTCAGAGTATTCTTGATACACCATTACAGATTGACACATCCGATACAGTTGCTATGGAAAAAGCACTTCGTATTTATAACGGCAAAGCAATGATAAACTCTGTCAACGGAAAAGACGAATCAATGAATACTGTGTTTCCGCTTGTGAAAAAATATGGTGGTGTAGTTGTTTGTCTTACACTTGATGAAAACGGAATCCCTGAAACAGTGGATGGCAGAATGGCAATTGCCGAGAAAATTATTAATAGAGCAGGGGAATACGGAATAGGTAAAAATAACCTTGTTTTCGACCCGCTTTGTATGACAGTAAGTACAAATAAGGATAATGCTATAATTACACTTGAATGTGTGAGAAAGCTTAAAAATGAATTAGGTGTTCATACAGTTTTAGGCGTTTCGAATGTGTCCTTCGGACTTCCAAATCGTGAGCTTCTTAATTCATCATTCTTTACACTTGCTATGAATAATGGTTTAAGTGCAGGAATTATAAATCCAAAAAGTGAAATGATGATGAATGCTTATTATTCATACTGTGCATTGATGGGAATGGATGATAATTTCGAAAACTACATTTCAAATGTGACAGAAACTAAAGCGGAAGCAAAAACCGACAATGTTGACCTTAAAACTGCCGTTATTAAGGGTCTTAAAGAACAGGCAAAAGCTGAAACTGAAAAAGAGCTTCTTACAAAAACACCACTCCAGATAATTGACGGAATTTTAGTTCCTGCTTTGGATATTGTGGGTAATGATTTTGAAAACAATAAGGTCTTTTTACCGGGACTTCTCATGAGTGCAGAAACAGCAGGTGTGAGTTTTGAGATTATTAAAAACCATATGGCGAAAAACGGTTCAGAAGATGCAAAAAAGGGCAAAATTATAATTGCAACCGTTAAAGGGGATATTCACGATATTGGTAAGAATATTGTAAAGGTTCTACTTGAAAATTATGGTTATGATGTAATCGACTTGGGCAAAGATGTTGTACCACAGATGATTGTAGATGCCGTTAAAGCCAACAATGTAAAACTTGTTGGACTTTCAGCACTTATGACAACGACTGTACCTGCTATGGAAGAAACGATTCGTCTTTTAAATGAACAGACGGACGATGTTTGTGTAATGGTTGGTGGTGCAGTGCTGACAGAGGAGTATGCGAAGATGATTGGTGCAGATTTTTACGGAAAGGATGCTATGTCCTCTGTAAGAATTGCTGAAAAAATCTTCCTTAATTAGTGCTATTTGTACATTGTTATAATTGACAAAAATTTACAG
>JAZNTF010000140.1:0-2834 GCA_045591625.1 Candidatus Fimenecus sp. | reverse complement strand
TAGCCTGCGACAATGTACCGCAGAAGAGCTTCTTTCGGGAAGAAGCTTCTTTTCACATAATCCTGAATTATTTCGTAGTCCTCATTAGTTATGCGTACCACTATTCGGTTGTTTCTTGTTCGCATTTTTTCATCTCCTTTTTAATTTCAGGTATCAGTTCTTCAATGTCCCTTAATGCTTCCCGTAGCATCGGAACATCAAAAACCACTTTATGCCACAGTCGGTCTGCGACGCTTTCCACTCGGTCAAGAATCAGCTTTAAGATTAAAGTAAACTCTGTGTAATTCATTTTGGGTGTAGGTATCATTTTACTTTCTCTGATTTGTTTTCGTACATATTCTGACCGTGTTAACCTTAACGATGCGGCGTCTGAATCAAGCTCTTTTAATTCTTCATCGTCAAGGTAACAGTACAAGGTTTTTGTTAATTTCATTTCTATCCTCCTTTCATCGGGTGTTAGGGTGTCCTTAACAAGCGGATTTGTATGCACAAATCCAGTGCTTGCTAAGACTAATGCCATCTTTTCTGTGTTTAAAATTACCCTTCACCTATATACGACATAAGAGCATACATAATGTTCCAAAGAGTTCAAAAAAATTTGAAAAATATTTTTGGGTATAAAAAAACACCTGCTACTGTTGAAGTAGCAAGTGTTTGAAATTAATTGTTTATTATTGATTGAACAGCACTGTCATCAATGACTGCTTTTGTTTTTCGGTTGGTAATGTTAACTTTCCATTATTAACAAGCTCTTTCATACAATGCAGTATAAACCACGCATCGCTATAAAAGATATGCTGCAAACCGTACATCCTCATTTTCTGTAAATGTTTGGGTGTATTCTGAAGCACTGCATTGATATAAGGTGCTTTGAGTTTTTCAAATTCATCCTTATATTTTTCTTTTATCTTATCACCGACAGACAAAAGCTTTTTACGAGATTCTGCATCTTTGATATACACAATTCTTAATGCAGTCCAGAATATTTCATCTGGCTTTCCGCTGACGGAGATATATCCTTTTTCCGCAAGATAAGCATAATCATCTTCACTCAGAATTACATCGTTGAGATAATTGTTAAGCAAGGTTAAATCACGGACAACCGACAACTGATAATTTTCTCCAATGCGACAATCTGACCATTCAGAGTCAATAGTCCAAAGTGTTATTTTATCTGTGAGCCCGTTCCAAAACGGACCTTTGAATTTTTTCATCTCATCATTATACATTGGCAGATTTACGTCAGGTGTTGCAACCGTTGCATAACAAATATTTTTACCACCGTCAGGTCTCATTGTGTAAACATCAGAAAAAGTTATACTTTTATCCAATGTGCTTTCACCGCTAAAAGCAGTAATGAAAGGTATAAGTGCCCACATAAGAAAGTTATTATCGCGAGTATCATTGAAACCGCCTAAGGCACACTCATCTAACAAACCTGATTTTGCAAGCTCATCATATAATTCATTTGCAAAGAGTTTGGCAGCGTTCAAATACATTTCATCGTGTAAACGGTTAAGCTCCTCTGTCGGTTCTGATATAAGAATATTACAAAGACATTTATATTTTTGCTTCAGCAAAAATCCGTATTCTTCAAGATATTCTGCTTCACTTTCAACGTACACTGGTGATACGCCCAATTCATCGGCAATTTCATTTATGGTTTTTGCTTCATTTCTTACGGTGTAAACAATATTCTGTGAAATAGCACTACGGAAGAAATTCGATATATCTCCCTTGGTGCCGATTTTACCGCTGAAACTACACATATCAAATCTTTTAGGGTTGAATTTTAATTCGCTTGGTTCTCTCATAATTTCCATACCTCTTTTCAGTTCTTTTTTAGCTTCAAACAGATGCCACTTTACTGTGCCGACAGGAATATTTAATTCTCTAGCTATCTGCTCCTGCTTTTTGTTTTCATAGTAATACATAATTACTATCCTGCGTTGCAACTTTGAAAGGTAGGCAATTTCAGAATACAGCTTTGAAATTTCTTCTCGCTCAATGAGTGATGATTCGGCAGTTGGTGTTTCATCATACAGACAATTCTCAACTTCATCAATAGGTACACCTGAAAAGCTGTGGTTATTATCACGGTAATAATTACTCAGACTGTTATGAACAATAGTCCAGATGAATTTTTTAACATCTTCGATATCATCACGCTTTATTAAAGTAACATAAACCTTAGCCATGATTTCCTGAGATAAATCTTCAGCATCTTCTATGCTCTTGCACTTTTTCAAAGCAAAACCAAAGACAGGCTTTAAATATTCAGTTGTCCATTTTTCAGCATGTGTTCTGTTCATTTAAACCTCCTTGAAAGCTGCTTTCACTTATATAGACACGGAAGATTTAATAAGGTTGGTGATTCCTTAACAATTTTAGCATAATAATATGAATTTTTTCAACTGTCATCACATTTGCAGACAAAATCTCCACCGACATTCAACATCGGTGGAGATTTCTTATACTGTAGTTTTCAATTGTGATTTTATCTTTTTGAGTTTCTTGCCAACAGCACTGTGGGTCTTATACCCCAACTTTTTCGCAATTTCCTTTTGGGTGTAGCCTTGAATGTGTAATAAAAGGATTTTTCTGTCCTCGTCAGGTAATGCTCCGATTACCGCTTTTGCCTCGGCTATATCAAAGGCATCCTCTGCAGGATACTTTTCATCAACATCTCCCATTGACACAACCTGTGTCTTTGCTCGGGTGTGATTCCACTTGCGGTTAAAGTCTTGTTTCGGATAATTTTGCTTGCGGTTTGAAAAGTCCTCATGGGTGAGATTACTGTCAACGGTTTCTGCAACTTCACCAAAAGCCATAGC
>JAZNTF010000139.1:0-3519 GCA_045591625.1 Candidatus Fimenecus sp. | reverse complement strand
GTCAAGGACACAGATAAAGTAGGTACATATGAATTTGCAAAATTACATGCTTACGACAAAAAAGGTAACTACTCGTACATAAGACCTGATTGTTATTTTTATGTTAGAGGAACGGAAACGGATACATCCGGACCTATTATTACAGTTGTTTCTTGTGATAAAGAAAATAAAGTTTTATATGAAGGCGATTCAATTACACTTACTTTTAGTTTGACAGACCCTTCAGGTATCGGTTCAAACATCGGTATGCTTATGACATATCGAGACCCGTCCGGAAATAATTATAGAGAGCTTTATGGCCCCGGTTGTATACTAAATGAAGCGACAGGTTTATATGAGTGCACTTTTACTGTCAAGGACACAGATAAAGTAGGTACATATGAATTTGCAAAATTACATGCTTACGACAAAAAAGGTAACTACTCGTACATAAGACCTGATTGTTATTTTATAATCGCAGAGAGATGCATTCATAATTTTACTGAATGGAAGACGAAAACAGAAGCCGCGTGCATACAAACGGGTATTGAAACAAGACGTTGTCTCTATTGTGAAGAAGTTGAAAGTAGAGAAATAGCCGCTAAAGGGCACACATATACATCTCAAACAATTTCTCCGACATGTAATAGTTTGGGGTATACAATATATACCTGTTACGTTTGTGGTGACAGCTATTCAGAGGATTACACTGAGACTCTTGGTCATGATTTTGGAAAATGGCAAATAAACGAAGAAGCATCTTGTACGCAAGTTGGCATTGAAACGAGATATTGTTCACGTTGCGATGAAACAGAAACAAAAACAGTAGAAAAAACTGAACATAGTTATGTGTCAATCGTAACGCCTCCGCTTTGTGAAGAAGAAGGATATACAACATATCTTTGTAATTGTGGTGATAGTTATATTTCAGACATTATCTCACCGAAAGGTCATGTGCCGGGCGAATGGACAATCACTGCTCCTGAAACAGCTGTTAAGGATGGCGAAAAAACAAAATTCTGTTCTGAATGTGGAGACACGCTTGACACCCAAAAGATTCCGGCATTCGGTAAAGTAAGCGGTGTTGCAATTGATAATATTTCAATGAATTATCACAAAAGCACAACCATAAAACCCATTATCACAATTGATGCCGGTGTGGATTACACGATTTCTTACATTTCATCAGATTCCTCAATCGTGATGATTGATAATGGTGGAAACGTTTATACTGTCGGCAAAGGAACAGCAACAATTACTTGCGAAGTAACTGACCAATTTGGAAATACGGTTTCCGACACATGTGAAGTTAATTCAACCTATAATTTTGGGCAGTGGCTCATCATAATTTTCCTCTTCGGTTGGATTTGGTATTGATAGAAAACTGAAATCAATTTGAAACCATACCCTTGAAAATGAAACTCTCATACTCAATTTGAAACCCTACTCTCAAATTTGAAACTCTCCCTATTTTGTATCAAAGGTGGAGTAGTCAGACACCTAAGTACAGCTTAGGTAATACAGCCGAAATCCCTTGATTTATAGGGGTTTCGGTCTTTTTATACCTCAACGCACTCTGAAAACGAGTGCTTTTTTCATTTTTACGGCAGTTCCGTAAGTGTAAAAGTTTTACGGAGTATGTTAAAGTTTTACGGAGTATATAAAAGTTTTACGGAGTATAAAATCACCACCCCTGCCATTTGCAACAGCATAAAAAACTGTTGCGTTTTTCTTGGTATAGGTGGTATAATTATCTTGACAAATACGAAATTGAAAGGAAGATTCTGTGCTACTGAAATTAGTTTCATTTATTGCATCAATATTATTATTTTTCACTTCATCTGTAACAGCACCCCAAAAACCAAACGTACCTGTAGAAGTGCTTGATAATTTAAGCGAAAACAGAACCGCAGATGAGATAAACGGTGCAAACGGAACAAGGTTCTATATTCAACGACCGAAGAGTGAAAAGCTGACAGAGGTTAATGCTTCTGATTTCGGGCTTTCGGAAAGTAATGAAGATAATTTCACCGCTTTTCAGAATGCACTTAATTTCTGCTCACAAAATCCGCAGACAAAGCTTGTTATTGACAAGGGTACATATTATTTCAGAAGCCTCAACGGTCTTGATGCCAACAACTGCACAGATTTGCTGATTGAGGGAAACGGTGCAACATTCGTTTTCTCCTCAACAGGTTATAAGTTTTTTATCAGAAACAGCGACTGTGTTGAAATACGCAATCTTAATTTCGATTGGAACTGGTCAGAAAGTCCCCTCGCTTCAATTGTCACTGTTCAGAACAGCAATGCCGATACTCACACGCTTGACCTTGTTTTCAAGGATGCTGAATACTGCGATGAAAACAGCCGTCTTATGGCGATTACGCAATGTGACCCTGAAACATACACATTCGGTGCAAAATATTCATCAAAAGAAAATTATCTTTATCAGGATGCAACGAGTATAAAATCCGTTCAGAAGATTTCCGATAACACTTTGCGTGTTGCTCATAACGGCTGTATGGATAATTTCGAGAATGGCGAAACATATATTCTCAGGCACTATGTCTATGACGGGACGATTTTCAGTATCAGAAATCAAAGCAAGAACATAACATTTGACAATGTCAGCATTTTTGGAAGTCCCGGTATGGCATATATCTGTGAGGACAACAGCTCACATTTTCAGATTATCAACAGTTTTATCGGTGTTAATCCTGAATACAAAGACAAACGATGCGTGTCTTTGTGTGCCGATGCAATTCATATTGTAAATACCGACGGTTGCTTCAATATTTCCGGTTGTGACATAAGCGGAATGGGTGATGATGCCATTAACGTTCACGACGGTCTTGGCTATGTTTCGGCAGTAAACGATAACACCCTTACTCTGATTGCTTCAGCAATGAGATTGAATGAAGGCGATGTTCTTGCATTTAAAAATAAAAAGTTTGAAAATACAGAATTTACTGCAAAAATAGTTTCTGTGAAAGCACTTGAAGGAATAACAAAAGAGGTTGTTGTTGAAAGTCTGCCCGAAAGCGTAACGGAAGGCTGGACCGCTTACAACACAGAATGCAACAGCAGTAACTATGTTATTTCAAACAATTATTTCCACGAAAACAGAGCAAGAGGTCTGCTTCTTCAATCCTCAAACGGACTTTGCGAAAATAACCGATTTTATAAAACTATGGCACAGGCAATAAAAGTTGTTATGGATATTGAACCCACACTCTGGCAGGAAGGCACAGGCGTGGATAATCTTATTATCCGAGGCAATACCTTTGAAAAGTGTAATTACAGTGACTGGGGTTCTGTAATTGAAATCGGTACGAATATTGCAGGCAGAAGTGCAGAAACAGCCGTTTTTACGAATATTGAAATCAGCTCAAACAAGTTTACAAGCCTTCCGTCAATGCTTCTCAGAGCTGATAATGTAAATGGTTTTGTTTTCTGTAACAACACTATTGATGCGGGCGAATTCTTTGATAAAAATTCAACACAAGGCAGAATTCAGTTCGAAAAATTCTGTTCAAATGT
>JAZNTF010000138.1:0-11655 GCA_045591625.1 Candidatus Fimenecus sp. | reverse complement strand
CCACTGCTTTTTCCTGCTTAAATTTATTTTGCCGACTTATCGTGCTAAAAGCCGATTTTTGCGACCTGTTTCAGAGAGTTGGTGCTGTCAGGTATTATGATGTGAATCGTGTTTTATTCGTTTCTGTGGTCAAAAAAGCCTATATTACTTTTCGCAAAAAACACTTTATCTTCATAGGTTGGTATCAAGCCCTTATATCAGTTCTTTTTTTCTTTTTTGGGATATATAACCCCTTTACCGACCTGCCTTTTACCATGTTCGCTTAATTTTTTCCTATGTTCTTCCGATATAGGATTTCTTATCACTATACTCATTCGTTGTTTAGGTACAGTGAAGGTATAAGCTCCGGTATCATCTTTTCTTTTCAATCTTGCTACCGTAGGATGGCTTTTGAGTTTAGCAATTAATTTGCGATTGTATGTATAAATCTCCGCTTCATTCTCCTCTTCGTTGAAGAGAATTATTGTTTCTTTTTCAATAAGAGATGGTTTGTATTTACTCATTTATTACCACCCTTTCCAGGAACATTTTCTTCAGCGGCAAGCATGGCTTCGATATACATTCTTGTTGATTTTGGTACATGTCTTCGATATATTTTGTCCATGCCTTCTGCCAAATGTGTTTCAAGATTTTCATAAACTTCAGGTGAATGAACTTTGATTCCACGGAGTTTTTCAACGCTGTAATTGAATGAAATTTTTTCAAGTTTCATCTATGAAACACCTCCTATCCCATAGTCATTTCGTTTGTCTGTTCAGGCTCACAATACTCGGATACAAGGTAGTCATATTTTTCAAGAAATTCATCTGCTGTGAATTCTTCTCCTGTGTAGTTATAGTCATCATCTGTCACGAGAATTCCATTTGCAGAAGTCATTTCCTCTCCATCGATAATTCGTGGCTCTATTGCATCCTTGCTCAGTACTGTTCCCCAATGATTAACTGCAACATAGTCTTTCAGTTCACACATGTTGCCATCCATACCGCCATCTCTGATGTCGTATCGGTACATTCCATCAGGAACATCTTTATCTTCAATCCTCAGATTAGTGAATAGCATCGGCTTGTTAAATATGATTACAGCTTCATATTTTTGAGGCATATTGTCTTTCATTTTTTCTATGAGTCTTGACCTGTAAACATAATGAAAATCAGCCAATTCTTTTCTCGTCATATTGACTGCTTTTAAGGATTTTTCAAGCATTTCTTTCGCCTTTTCAGGCTGTGCCATATGTTTGAATTCATGCATATGCATATCTCCCCACCAGTCAGTGACTTTTTCACTCTCCGGAATTTTATACAATTCTTCATAGGTTGCAATCAATTCCACTTCTTCATATGTGAATTTTTCATTTCCAAGTATCACTAATTTCACCTCTTTCCAATTCATTTTTTAAGATAACAAGCGCTTTTTCAAAGGCTCCTATCCCACTGAAAAAACTTCCGAGCCGTATGTCATTAAACAAGTACGGCATTGCAATATACAGTTTGCGATAGATGGCAAGCAAAACATTTACTACTATTGAGTTTCCTGTTTGCTTATATATCTGTGCGTTACTGACTCCTGCGTTTTTCATCTTTTCATAGTCTTCTTTTTCAAATCCCATAAGCAACACATTCTCAAGAGGTTCAAGCTTTCTTATCCTTTTTCCGTCAAATACAGCGGTATGTGGATTCCCTGCTCTTAGGGTTGGTGCGAGTGTAAGTCCAACCTTGCAATCCTGAAATCCGCTTTTTACGAGGCACTGATACATATCCTTTTTGCAGGATATAATGTTTTCAACATCTCTTTCATACACCTTTCTGACAGAGGGTTTTATGCTTTGTTGGATATAGATATTCGGAACCCTTGTTTCATAAAACTCTGACATATCTACAGGCAATAAAAAGTCATTAAGGTTTCCGATATTTTCTTCCTGATCGGGGAACTTAAATTTTCCATTGTCAACAGTTTGCTTTATCATTACTATGTAGAGTCTTTCTCTGTTCTGAGGTATTCCGTATCCTTTGCTGTTAAGGACTCCCATGTATATGTTGTAACCGTATGACATAACCTCTTCTATAAACAGTCCGAACATTTTATTAAAACTTGAACTTAAAATGTTTTTTACATTCTCATAGATTGCTACATCAGGGCTTACATATTTCAGAATTCTGAGCCATTCTACAAGCAGTGATGACCTTGTTTTTTCAATATCTTCACTGCCACAGTTAGGGCATTGTTTTCTTATATCTGCATGCACTGTCAACGGATTATATTCCGTATTGCAGTTTTTGCATTTCCACACTGCTCCTTTTCTGGCTCCCGATATACTGAAATCTTGACAGGGTGTTCCACCAACCATAAAATTAAAAGGTTTAAGATTCCTTTCATCCACTTCTTCAATGTTGCCGAGATTTTTTCCAGCATTCTCATTATGTATAGTGCAATAACTTTTAACAGCTTCTCCATCTATTTCGCAAAAATGGATTAGCTCGTATCGCATTTATACTCCTTTCCGCATGAGAAAAGCGAGGCATTTCTGCCTCGCTTTCGCTATATAATTGATACATTTTTGGTTATGAATTTTACAAAAATATATCCACCTTTTACTTCAATCGGAATGTTTTTAAATTTATCAACCCAGGCACTGTCCAGGCGTTCTTCCGCCCAATATTCAAATTTCGTCATTTCGCTATATTTGAATCTCCTGCTGTCCCAAATTGTAATCATTCCTCTGAAATTTCCGTAGTGCGTTTTCACCCACGGAACAACATCTTCTACCATTCGCCCGGTATGAATTAACACAGACCTTGGCAAATTGCCTTCATCACATTCGACCATATATTCATCCATCGCTTTATTGATAATCCTTTTATATGGTTCTCCGTCTATTTGTTGGAGTTTTTCTATGTCACAAGCAAAATTCAGATCCTTGCTGAAGTATGTATGCACAGGCATATCAATTTCGTATTTATATGATCTTTGCCTCATGATTTTCCCTCAGCTTCTTTAATATTTTTCTTTCAAACTCTTCCTCGTTCATCACAGTAATTGGTCCATTGTTTTGAAAGAAATGCATATAAATATCACCCTGTTTTGTTTTTAAAGGTGTTTGCTCAAAATCATATGACCAATCAATAATCATTTCGGACTCAACCCAATAGCTAAATAGTGATATATCTTTCTTTCTGAAAGTCTTTACTGCTTCGAATGTAATCACACAGTAAAGTTTTTGATTATAGACTTCTATGCTTGGATACACCGATTTTGTTCTTTTCTTTGGACTCCAGAACAAATGCCTCACTAATCCCTTTCCTTCTGTGTGTTCGAGATCTTTTTGAATTGCTTCATTCATTTGTTCTACATAAGGAATTCCATCAATCAGCTCAAGTTCTTCTATATCATCGACTGGTCTGCCATCTCTGTTGATATGAACCGTAATAGGTTGGTAGAATTTATATGTTTTCATTTATCACACCTCACATCCCGGACATACCTTGCATTCCCTGCATGCCCTCATTTAGATTCTGTTCAAGCATCTGTTCCATTTCTTCGTCAGTGTTTATGTAGTACTCTTCTGAATCCCAAAAATGAACATAGATTTCTCCGCCGGATACTTGGATTTCTCGCTGCTCAAATGATTCTCCCCATCCATCCGAAAACTGTCCTGTGACATAGTCTTTTAAGTCATCAATTTCAGTTTGTGTGAGAGGTTTAGTCATTTTAATAACTGCAACACCCATCATAGTATCACGAACCATTTCTACATCAGGTTTTATACTATACACCTTATTTCGGCTGATATTATCTTTACCGAAATATCTTGCAAGACCTCTTTCTCCATCTTCGAGATTGAAGTCATAAACCTTCTTTCGAATTTCTCTCAGATATGGCTCACCATCTATTTCATTGGTATCGCCCATTTCTCTGTCAAGCTCTTCGACTTTGAGTGGAACATACAGCTTCATTTCGAGTGTTGCTTCCTCTCTCATCCTTTGCTCAAGCATGTAGTTGATAGGCATTTCAATGTTCGGAGCATAGCTCATGTACCTTGCATAGTCATATCCCTGTGTATCAACCATTATTCCATCACCATTAGGACCAATTACAAGCACACCGTGTACACCGTCTGCTACAGGTTCATATGTTTTCTCGTTATATGCTTTGAATGTGTCTACATTTTCAGTCCTTCTTATCTTCGTGAACTCTTCTTCATCCACGTGGATAATTTCATCCACATAGAAATTTGTCACATCACTTGAGAAGCCGTTTTTCGAAAACATTCCTCTGAGCATGATGCTTGTTCTTTCAGGATATAGGGCTGCTTCTCTTTGCAGTAGCTCTTCAACATCAAATGTCTTCTCATTGCAGAGCATTGTTATTTCCTTTTCCGAAATCACCAATTCATCATCTACATATCTTGACTCGCCACCGTTGATATAAGCTACGATTTTATCTTTAGCAATTTCATCACCATTGGTATCAAGACAGACGAGTTCTTTACTGAATGCATCGCCATTTCTCTTCGTAAAAATCGCTACATCAGTTCCCTCTTCAAAGAGAATATTATATATCTCTCCTGTTGTGTTGTTGACAAGTTCCTTTTGGTCAATTTCAATACCGAGTTTTTCTTCCAACACTTTTTTCAGTGTTCGGTAGTGTATATGTTTGTTCATTCTTTTACCTCCAAAAATTATTCGGCAGACGTTCCGAGTGGAAGTCTGCCGAATCCGTAAAATTTACTTGTCCAATAATCAGTATCAATAGATGCATACTTTATTGGATCTCCGCAGTGTAACATCAAGCCATCTCCCACATAAATTCCTATATGAGTTACAGGCTCACTTGAAACATAAGTTCTTGTAAAAAACACCAAATCTCCGGGCCTTGCTTCTGACCTTGAGATTGGTGCGCATTGATTGTATATGCCTTGTGCAGTTGTTCTTGGCAGGTTATATACTCCTGAATGTGTGTATGCCCAGCAGACAAAACCGGAGCAGTCAAATGATGTGGATGGCGAAGAACCACCCCATACATAAGGAAATCCTATGTATTTTTCTGCTTCCTGCATAAGCTGTGCAAAGGTTGCATCAGAATATGCTTCAGGCTTTGGTCCTGAATATACAACTCCGTCATCACCTGCTCTTGCCATTCCGTAACGCAGTACGGATACAAGTTCATCTACTTGACCTTGCGTGATATGGTCAGTCATTTTGCCTGTATGCACAGAGAGTCGTTGCAGAGCAGTGTTAAGAGAGCATTGACTCAGCACTTCGTTTCCTTCTTCATCTGTTGACCGATTAATAAAACATTCTACAAAGCCATCATAGAATTCAGCGGATTTTATCTTTTCTTCACCAAAATATAAGGTATAGAAAACAGCGTGAATCTGGTCACGGTCAAGTGCCGGGTACTTATCATCTATCTCTGCATCAAGTTTCCCATAAGCATACTTCATGTCATCAACAAACTGCACATAAGCTGCCGATGCAGTTGACGAACCTGAATCGTCAAATGAAAAGATATTTAAGAATGCAGCCACAATTCCGACTATCATAAATATGACTCCGAAGACTATTGAGCCGATAACAACCCAAGTTCGTTTGTCAGTGGCAAGTGTTATCGCTGCTTTTATCAGCGCAGGATTTACTGCCATAGAAACACCTCCTATTGCATTGTCATTCCGCCTTGCTGTTCATCGGAGAACTGCAGTTCTTCTGTTGCAGTATCATATAGAATTTCGTTACAATCCGTACATTCTATCGCAATACATTCTTTGCCGCCATAGGTAGCAAGTTCAATAAAATGTCCTACATGATACTGAAGCTTTTCTCCCTTGTCTTCAGCATAGAGGATGAAGTCATCTGTCCTGTTATTTATAACAAACTTATCACCTGCCTTAATGCATTCTAAATCAAATCCGAAAGCATGCTTAGTCACATATTCTGTCAGATAATACTCTCGGCAGGTCATATTTGTTCGATGCTCACAGGATTGCTCCATTAATCTCACAAACAATTCTCGTTCTTCATCTGAGGGAACATATTCCCTTTCGAATGTACCGTCATCAGTATCTACGGTAAATGGTATTTTAACTTCATTTGTGCAGGGGTTATATGTTGCGTACATATTCACCCAGGCTCCGTCATGTTCCTTGGTATTTACACCGAACTTCTTGTCTGCATCAAACCATACCTCGATTGGAAACAGCATTCGCTGATTATCAAATTCAAGATCGAAGTCTTCACGGATGAGCATATCTCCTTCTTCGAATGTGTTCAGGTAATCATTCTTCAATGGTATCACCTCCATAACGCAAAAAGAGCGACCAAGTTTATAGCTTGATCGCTCTTAGTATTTGATTACTTTTCGTGTTTAAGTTCTTTCTGTATTCTCTTAAAATCGGCGATTTCTTCTCCGGTAGCATACCTGATGGCTTCTTTCCCACAGTCAGGACACCGTTCCTCTTCGCCGTGTCTTACAAATTGAAACTTACACGCATCGCATATGTAGTATTTCTCCATGTGACACCTCCGCATTTCGCAGATCATTATATCACATAGTTCTGCAAAAATCTACCCTTTACGACAAATTCATACCCTGATTTTGCTCCTCAGCAACATCCTCATTTAACGAATTGATTTCGTCATCGGTCATTCCAATGCATATTTTGAGGACGTGGTTTAAGTCTTCGGAATTTACCGATTCCTTTATGTACTCAACTGCATTTCCGAGGATTTGCTTCATTCTGTCAAGCTCAAGTATTTTGATCTCAAGCTGATATGAAGACCAATCACTTTCGACCATCTGCTTGATGCCTTTTTCGATAGATTCGACCGACTCATCGTCATACTCGAAATTCTGCATCATGTTGAAGTCGCCAAGCTTGTGTTTGAATTCCGTATCACTTTCCTGATACACTTCACACCAAAGTTCATCGATTTCGATGCCCTTTTCAATTCTATCCTTGTAATCGGGTTCAACCTTAATTACAAGACCGTCAAATTTTATCATATTATCTACCTCCTGCCTTTCCGAATAAGGCTTCTTTATATTTTGGTGCTGTTACCATTAGGTTATATCGCTCATTACCGCATTTATAAAGGCAGACGCCTCGTTGCGGATATCTTATCAGATTGTATTCGCTCTCGTCAAGCTGCAGACTGTCCATATAGAATTTAGCATCAATATTTCCGGCATTGAACAAGAACGAGTGTGTCGGGATTGAGAACAGCGGTTTTGTGTATTCCGCAATTCCGGGCAGATTGTAGTCTTCCAAGTTCTGACTTGCAAGCACAACTGCTGATTCCTTTTTACGAACTCGTTTTGAGAAATTTCGGATATATTCTACTGCAGTTATGTTTGATAAGAATAAGTAAAACTCATCAATTGCGGCAACTGTATTACCGTTTGTGAGAAGCTGATTTGACATATAAGATAAGATGTTAAAGAGCAATGCATTCTTGATATTCTTACTTGCTTCTAAAAGTCCTTTTACTCCAAATACAACAAAACGGTCACTCATAATATTTGTGTGACCGTTGAAGAATTTACTTTCTGCACCTTTACACATGGAGTGAAGTCCAAGCAGGATTTCCTGCAAGTGTGATTCGGTGTATATGGGTTTATTATCTTTATCGTAATTCTGGTATTCCTGTTCGATTAAATCGTACAGGTCTGAGAGTATTGGATAGTCTTTTGGACCTAGTGTAGAAAAGTCTGTGCCATCGCTTATTTTCCACTTTCGATACAGTTTCTCAACCATTATTTCAAGTGTATCAATATGCGAATCGGAGAAATCTTTGTATGATGCAAAGAAGTCTCTTAAGAATGAAATGTGCTGACTCAGCTTAGTCTTCTTCTTGAAGGTTTCAAGGTCAGCATCTCCTTCCATCTTCTCATCGCTGTCGCTCCAGAGTTTCGGTTCAAGCGGATTGATTATGTACTCGCCTGACATAAGGTCAACGAAGTATGCTCCTCCGCCTTTGCCTGTACTGAAGTTGTTACAAAGGTCTTCGTACTCATGTTCAGGATCAAGGCAACAAATTGACTTTCCTGATTCGAGGAAGTTGATGAGCAAGAGCTTCAGCAAGTATGATTTACCTTGACCGGAGTTACCAAGTATCAGAATATTACTGTTTGTCTTGTCTTCGGCTCTCCTGTTAAAGTCGACAATAATGTTACTGCCATACTTATCTCTGCCGATATAGAATCCATTTTCATCAGTTTTACCTGAATAGTTAAACGGATACAAGTTTGCAACACTTGATGCAGGCAGTACTCTTTCGTACTGTTCACCAAATGCGTTAAATCCACTCGGCATTACTGATATGAAGCCCTGCAATTGTTTCAGCATCAACCTGTCCACATTCAGCTTTGAACGAATCAGTTCTGTTAAGACCTCTGTCTGCAGTTCTTTGAGTTTCTCTTGCTCATGAGCAATGAGTTCAATATATACTGCAGTATGAATCAGCGGTTCACGGTTTCGGTGCATTGTTACTACAAGGTTTGTTACATCCTGTAAATTACCTTCTGCAACTACCGTTTCTTGTAGGTCGTTTGTGCTTGTCTGCTTCATACGGTTTTTGTTTGCAGCATTTGAGATGATTTTTCTTTCTTCTGCTGCTGTTACGTGTCTTGCATAGATTTTAAGTGTAACACCGTCTTTCTCTCCTAAATGTTTTAATATCGCCTGTTCCTCTGTAGTAGGCGGATATTCTCTTAATGCCCACACACTTCTGTATGTGTTTCCGCATATAAAGTAATCCGGAAAGAATTTAATTACTGACGGTGCAATCATGTCTACGAAAGATTTGATCTTGACGCTTTCGGTCTGCTTTTCTCTTTTCTTTGCCAATTTACATCACACTCCTTCATCGCCGTAGATTACCCATCTGTCCCCATCATGTTCCTCGAACACTTCCTGTGTGACATTCTGTTCGAAATACACTGCAACAAGCTTTTGTATGTCTTCATGAGAAGCAATCTTACTTGTGAAGCCTGTATCACGAAGCTTTTGGGCAACATCTGTAATGTGTCTGCTCTTTTCCTTTTCGTTTTCTTTCCTGAAACGGATTATAACTGCAAATTCTCTTGCAGTCGCTGTCTGTACCTGAATGTTGTCAAGGTGAGTCATGTCCTTTTCTAAGAGCTGTCTGATGATGTAATTTGTTTCCTCATCCATTCGCTTTTTAAGGTATCTCTTGTTACCGTCAAAGTTTTCACGGCTGTTGTAGGCACACATTTCTATCTCAGGCATACCTTTCAGAACCGTCATCAATGAATAAATTCTTGCACTGATGCTTTCTTCTGATAACACCGATATATTTGTCGGCTTAACAAGGAAGTACACAAGCTCTCCCTGATCGTATGTGACAAGGGAGGCTTCTCCTATATCTTTAATTCCTATAAGCTTTCTGGTTGAGGCTTTCTGCTTTTCTTCTTTGCGTTTCTTACCCATCGCTATCCAACCTCCATTCATAATACTGTTGTCCGGCGAAGTATCGCCATGCACTCTGTATAAACATCATTATCGACACATCGTCAACTCTGATAGTCAAGAATGCATATCCTGCCGTTGCAGCAAGCGGAAGCATAAAGCCTGTTTGAGTAATTGCAACAATTGAAATAATTGCGCAGATAGCAATAATGCCTATGTCCTTAAGTTCCCACATCCACATAACGGCTTTTGATTTTAAGTTATCGGGATATATATACAATCTCTACATCCTCCTTCCTTATTTCTTCATAAACTTCATTACGGCCTGTGTTGTTCTTACGGCTGCTTGTGTTGCGTAATATGTACTCATGATATTCACTCTTGATGAAGTATCAAGACCGAACCTGTCGGCAATTCTCGGCACCTCATTTGCAGCTAGCATAATTCCAAGTCCTAAAATCATATTATCTCGGAATGTAACAAGACCTGCAAAGAGAAGTGAGTTTTGCAGGAATGCTGTAAGGCATATTGCGATCACCTGTTTGCACCAATCTACAAAGCCATCCTGATGACCTCTTGTAAGTCCGAAAATATACATCGAACCAACTGCTATATTGGTCATCATGATACCGCCTCGTTTGATGTTTGCAAAGAATACTTTTATTACTGCATAGCCAAGTGCGATTATAATACACAGATTCACTATGCCTGTGGTACCGGTGAGCATTCCTATGGTATCAGAAGCGGCGGTTGATAAATCAAATGTCAAACTGCTTCCGTACATTGTAGTCATTGCATTGCCAAGGCTCTTTTGCATGTCAATGCAAAGCTTATACAATTCTATCGGAAGAACAGTAAAGAGGTTTACTGCCATAAAGCCTTTTATCGCTCCAAGGGCAGCATCCTTTATGCCACCTCCCTGACCGCTTTGCCACATGAGTGCTACATCGAATACTGCTACAACTAAGGCAATTACATACATTGCCCATCCGAACAACCGAAAGAATTCAAGCAGTGCTTGTATCCATCCAAGTTCAAATATCTCTACACCCATTCCACTGATGTATGTAAAGAATTCCTGAACGAATTCGAGGACTTTGCCGTATATCCAGTCCATAAACCAATCGAATACAAACATACTCTGCATCACTCCCTTCGTGTCTTATTTTACATACTCATACCGCCCATTTCCTGACTCATGTCTTGGTCCTGAAACACATCCACATAATCAGTTATCTGATCAGCAAGTATTTCGTAGTCTCTGGGATTCGGTGCATATGCATACCATTCAAGCTGACCTCTGTCTATCCACATATGCGGAGAGACTCCGTTTGGAAAGTTACCGTTTTCCACGGGTTTCATTCCCCAGGCTTCCTTCAGTCTGATGGTGTTAGCATCGAGTTCGCCTTCATCCTTGTGCAGGACTCTGATTCTTAATGCATCGAAATGTTCATAAGAATTGGTGGAAATGAATTCAGCTTTGAATTTCGTGTTGTTGTCTATGCTTGCATAAAATGCACGGCCGACATATTTCTTGTTCTCAAGATTATCGATGCCGTCAAAGATTTTATGAAGTTCTTTTTCGTATGTTGTTGGTACTGCTATTTACTTCACCTCACATTCCCATCCCGGACATACCTTCTTGCTGTTCCATACCAATTTCGCTGAAATAGTCAACATAAGAGGATACCATATCGCTTAACTTCCTGTAGTCTTCATTTGATGGTTCGGGAGTGTACCACTGATCCTTTCCATTGTAAGTTCCAATGTGAGGTCCTTCCTTGTTTCCGCAGATATTGTACCTCTGTGACCATATGTCATTAAATCGGATTACCATAGCATCTATTTTGCCTTTATCTTTTGACATAATGTTGATGGACAATGCATTTTTGTTTCTTCCCATATCCACTGATGAGAAGTATGCTCTCATGACTTTGCCTCCGCCAAGGTCGGCATAACAGTCTCTGGCAATATAGCGTACATTTTCTATTCCTTCCACATTGTCAAAAATCTTCTTAAGGCTTTCTAAGTGTACTGTCATCAAATCGCTCACCTCACATTCCCATTGTTGGTTCTTCGTTAGGTTCCTGTTCGGGCATTTGTGCCTTCATGTATTCGTCATACTCATCAGAGTATTTCTGATACACTTCCTTGTCTACTGCTTCGAGGAACTCTTCTTTGAAGCTCCATAAAGGATATTTACAGAATCCGCTGATCTTTGTAAGACCTGTGTC
>JAZNTF010000137.1:0-16799 GCA_045591625.1 Candidatus Fimenecus sp. | reverse complement strand
GTAAGTTTCGGGAACACTTCAAAGGCAATACTAATTTAATATTAAAAGAGGATTTGTGTTTTGCAAATCAATGCGGGTGGCACCGCGGGTATTTATTTTAATTACTCGTCCCGGGAATATTTTAAGTATTCCCGGGGCATTTTGTATTACTCGGGATAAAATGGAGGTAGAGAAAAATGTACAGAACACTATACTGTAACGACATCTGTGACAAGCATATCGGACAGACTGTTCAACTTGCAGGTTGGGTTGATGTTGTCCGTGACCACGGTGGCGTTATCTTTGTTGACATTCGTGACTATACGGGTGTTACTCAGGTTGTTATTCACGACGAAAGCTTAGTTAAAAATGTAAACCGTGAAACTGTTATTTCAGTTACAGGTACAGTTGAAAAGCGTGACCCTGACACCGTTAATGAAAAAATCGCAACAGGTTATGTTGAGCTTGTTGCAACTGAATTACAGATTTTAGGTAAGAGTAAAAATATGCTCCCATTTGATGTCAGAGCATCAAGACAGAGCAAGGACGAGGTTCGTCTTAAATACCGTTACCTTGACCTTCGTAATCCAAGAAACCACGATAATCTTGTTAAGCGTTCAAGAATTATCCGTCATCTTCGTAATAAGATGGAAGAAAAAGGCTTCCTTGATATGCAGACTCCAATTCTTACTGCATCATCACCTGAAGGTGCTCGTGACTTTCTTGTTCCGTCAAGAAAGCATCCCGGTAAGTTCTATGCTCTTCCACAGGCTCCACAGCAGTTCAAACAGCTTCTTATGGTTTCAGGTTTTGACCGTTATTTCCAGGTTGCTCCTTGCTTCCGTGATGAAGATGCTCGTGCTGACCGTTCACCCGGTGAATTCTATCAGCTTGACTTTGAAATGGCTTTTGCTACTCAGGAAGAAGTTCTTGATGTTTGTGAAGACTTGATTTACGATACATTCAAGGCATTTACAGATAAAAAGGTTACTCCTAAGCCATTCCGCAGAATCACTTATGCTGATGCTATGATGACTTACGGTTCAGATAAACCTGACCTTCGTAACCCACTTATCATTTGTGATTTGACAGACTTCTTTGCAGGTGTTGAATTCCCTGCTTTCAAGGGCAAGCCTGTTCGCGGTATCGTTGCTGATTGTACAGGAAAATCAAAGAAATTCTTTGAAGATTCACTTAAATACGCAACATCAAACGAAGTCGGTCTTGGCGGTCTTGGTTACATCACACTTAAGGACGGTGTTTTTGCAGGTCCTATTGCTAAATTCTTAAGTGAAGCACAGAAGGTTGAAATCACTGAGCTCACTGGCGTTAAAGAGGGCGAAACACTCTTCTTCATCTGTGACGAAAAGAAGAATAACACAGAGAAAAAAGCAGGTATGATTCGTAACTGGCTTGCAGGAGCAAATCAGCTTGACTTAATCAGTGACGACGCATTCGAATTCTGTTTCGTTGTTGACTTCCCGATGTATGAAAATGACGAAGAAACAGGCGAAACAATCTTTACTCATAACCCGTTCTCAATGCCTCAGGGTGGTATGGAAGCTCTCCTTACAAAGGATCCTACTGAGGTTCTTGCATATCAGTACGACCTTGTTTGTAACGGTATCGAACTCGCATCAGGTGCTGTTCGTAACCACGACATTGACATTATGAAAAAGGCATTTGAAATCGCAGGTTATGACGAAGAAGAACTTAAAAACCGTTTCAATGCTTTATACACAGCATTCCAGTATGGTGCTCCTCCTCACGCAGGTATGGCACCGGGTATTGACCGTATGGTAATGCTTCTTACAGATGAAGAAAAAATTCTTGATGTTATCGCATTCCCACTTAACGGTAATGCACAGGACTTGTTACTTGGTGCTCCAAGTGAAGTTACAAATCAGCAGCTTGAAGATGTTCACCTTCTCGGTAACGGTAGTGCATTAGCACAGCGTCAGGCATCTGTTGGAGGTGCATCAAAGAAGGCAAGTGGCAAACGCTCAACATTCTCAAATGCTCAGCAGTTAAACCAATTGTCACTCACAGAGGATGAAGAAACAGTAATGCAGGGTATTTTCACTGCTATGGCTGAAAAAGAAGCAAAGCTTAAAACTATTGATACAGAAAATGTAGAAGAAATGGTACACGTTATGCCAATGACAAACGTACTTCGTGAAGATGTACGAGTACAGAATTTCTCAAGAGAAAGCCTTCTTGAAGGTGCTCCTGAAAGAAATGACGACAGTTGGCAAGTACCAAGACTTGTAAAGTGAGGTGAATAGTAATGAAATATTATGCAACTAAAGTTAGTGATAAAGGTAATATCGCAGTTGACGATACACTCCTTGTCAAAGATGTTGTTACAACTGCAGGTTCAAAAATTCTTGACGGTTTCAAGCCACTTTTCAGTGCAGAAGCAGTTACTCGACTTGAAGCTAAAGGCTACACAGTAGCAGGAAAAACAAATGTTGGTGAATTCGGTCTTGACCTTGTTGGTGAATTTTCATACTATGCACCTGGGGAAGGCAAACTTGAAGGCTCTGCAGCAACTCTCGTAGCAAACGGTGAAGTAGAAGCAGCACTCGGTGTTGATATGAATGGTGCTACAAGAAGAGCAGCAGCTCTCGCAGGTGTTGATTTCTTAAAACCAACTTATGGTACAGTTTCTCGTTATGGTGTAATTTCTTGTGCTGCATCAGGCGAACAGGTTGGTGTTTACGCAAAGGATGCACAGAAAATTGCTGAAATCATGGGTGTTATCGCAGGTCACGATGACAAAGACGGCACAAGCCTTAAAGACGAAGCTTACGACTACTCAATAACAGATGTAAAAGGCAAGAAAGTTGCTATTAATAAATTCTTGCTTGATAAATCAGACGATGAAACAAAAGCAAAGGTTATGGCATTTGCTGATTCACTTCGTGCAAATGGTGTTGAAGTTTCAGAAGTTAGCTGTGATATGCCTGAAATTGCAAATACAGCATGGCAGATTCTTATGTGTGCTGAAACTTGTAACAATGTTTCTCGTTATGATGGTGTTAAATTCGGTCACCGTGCAAAGGAATACAAAAATATTGACGAATTGTATGTAAACACAAGAACTGAGGGCTTCAACTTCCTTACAAAGGCAGTTATCCTTTACGGTTCAGATGTTCTTTCAAAAACTCGTTATAAGGATTGCTTTGATAAGTCACTTCGTGTTCGTCGTGTTGTTGCAGAGGGAATCGCAAAAGCATTTGAAAACTTTGATGCAATACTTTCCCCTGTTTGCAGTAAAGCATCATACGAAGCATACGATATTAAGGATGCATTCGGTAAAGTGTTTGAGGAAAGCGTGTTCACAGCAGTACCAAACCTTATCGGTATTCCTGCTCTTGTTACAAACGGTGTTCAGCTTATGGGTAACCATTTCCAAGAGAGCGCACTTTTAAGTCTTGCTCACAGCGTTGAAAAGGAGGACAAATAATATGAAATACGAACTTGTCATGGGCCTTGAAACTCACGTTGAGTTAAGTACTGAATCAAAGATTTTCTGTTCATGCGGTGGACATGGTCAGGGCAGTGAGCCTAACGATTGTGTTTGTCCTGCTTGTTCAGGTATGCCGGGTATGTTGCCTGTAATGAACAAAAAAGTTGTTGAACTTGCAGTTACAGCAGGTCTTATGCTTAACTGTGATATCAATAAATACACAACATTTGATAAGAAAAACTATTATTATCCTGACCTTCCTTGTGCATACCAGATTACACAGATTAATCATCCAATCTGTACAAACGGTTGCGTAACACTTAAAACAAGTGAAGGCACCAGAGATATCAGAATCAAGCAGATTCATATGGAAGAAGATGCAGGTAAGCTTGTTCACAGCGGTAATTCATCATTCGTTGACTTTAACCGTACAAGTGTTCCACTTATCGAAATCGTTACACAGCCTGACTTCCGTAGTGCTGAAGAAGTTGTAACATACCTTAATAAACTTAAGTCAATGTTCCGTTCAAGTGGCATTTCAGAATGTGAAGAAGGCGCTATGCGTTGCGACGTTAACATTTCTGTTCGTCCTGTTGGCAGTACTGAATTCGGTGTTCGTACTGAAATCAAGAACATGGCTTCATTTGAGGCTATTGAAAGAGCTATCAAGTACGAATCACAGCGTCATATGGATGCTCTTGAGTATGAAATTGAAGAGCTTGTTCAGGAAACAAGAAGATTTGATGATGTAAGTGGTAAAACATTTGCAATGAGAAATAAGGAAACTGAAGCAGATTACCGTTATTTCCCTGATGCAAACCTTATGCCTATTATCATTGACGATGCATGGCTTGAAGAAATCAAGGCTAACAAGCCTGTTGCAGTTGACGAAAAGGCTGAACAGTATCGTGAATACGGCATTTCTGAAAAAGAAATTGATATGCTCATTTCAAACCACAAGATTGCAAAGATGCTTGATGATATTATCGCAATGGGATGCAATCCAAAGGATACTGCAACATGGATTCTCACAGACTGTGCAGGTGTTCTTCGTAAGGATGGCAAGACACTTAATGACCTTACAATGACGGCTGAAACTCTTGCTACTATCATCAAGATGGTTGACAGCGGTGAAATCAACAGAAATGCAGGTAAGAAGGTTCTTATTGCAGTTGTTGAAGACAATGCAGACCCTGTTGAATTTGTTAAGGCAAACGGTCTTGATAAGAAGTTCGATTCATCTGCAATTGAAGGCGTTATTGATGCTGTTATTGCACAGAATGAAAAGGCAGTTGCCGACTTCAAGAGTGGTAAAGAAAAGGCTCTTATGGCACTTTTCGGTGCTTGTATGAAGGAGCTTCGCGGTGCAGGCGACCCTGCAGTTATCAAAGAACTTCTTGAAAAGAAATTAAAGGCATAAAATAAAATAATATAAAACAAGCGAGGATTTTTACGTCCTCGCTTTTGTTTTACAATTCACATTGCACTTATTTTAATACACTCAAATTTGCTTCAGGGAGGTAATACCATGCCATTACATCGCCTTCATAAATTACATACACATATCTGCCGTTGTCACCTAGGGTCATAAACTGTGATACGGTTTTATCTGCGATTTCCTGTGCTTTTACAGGGTCTTTTACAGATACAAGCGGATTTCCTGCATCCTTATAAACCATATTAAGCATATCGTATTCTGTTACAACAGTAGTTGTATCAATGAAATATCCTATAACATAACTTGCATCATATGAGAAATATGTCTGGTCAAACATTGGTGCGATGTAATCGGGCAAATATGCATTGAAATCGTCATAACCTCTGTAATCAGCCTTGTTCACTTTTGCGAATTCTTTCTGAGCTTCCATAAATGACATTTTCTTGTCTGCATACAACACTTCCTTAACCTTTAAAGGCTCTGTTGTATGCTCATAGCCATTATCCTTAAGGAATTTAATAGTGTTTGTCATATTATCGTAAACAGAAATATATTCAATTATCAATCCGTGTTTGATTTCAGGGTCTTCCAAAATCTTATCGTCAGCAATCTGATAAGTCATTTGGTGTTCATTCAACGGATAATATGCTGCATTTGCATAAGTTGGGGTACGAACATCATAGCCACCATTATCATAGGCCTTTACAAGAATACCCACAGGCTTTTTGTTGTTTTTGAAAAGCTCTTCAACTGTCATTTTTGAAATATCGTCGTAGAGTGCCTTGCAAAGCCCGTCAACATCTTCGATATAATTCATTTCTTCAGGAACTGAATTTTGTTCATCATCGTTTACAATCATATCACTATCCGAAAAAGCCCATTTGAAGTTTTTTAGATATCCTGCCAAGCTGTACTCTGTATTTTCAGGCATATCATCAACAAGGTAATTTTGGAGAATTGCATCAAAATAATCTGAGCCATAAACAAGCTGAATATATTTCATATAAGTTTCTTCAGTATAAATATCAAAATTACGATATTTAATCTTACCGTCATTATCTCTTATACCAAAAGTAACTGAAGCAATAAACCCTTTATCATAGTCAACCTTTTCATTTTTGAGAAGCTCATATACTTCAAGCACTGCCTTTTTACTGTCGTCAGTTGAGCTTTCAACGGAATTTTCGCCTTTCACCCAAGGATAAATATAATGCTCATAACCACTTAATTCCTTTGCTTCAATTGTAACGCTCTTAACATCTGCCTTGTCAGGAATTTTGTTGTATGTACCAAAGAAGCCTGTGTTAATCAAAATACAGCAAACTGCAAATACACCCACAAGAACATAGCTCCACTTAAGAGATTTAACTGCGATTTTCGGCTTTCTTGTAATAATAAGTTGAACAAGGAAATATGCAACTAATGCAACGAGTATTGCAATGAAGAAAAGTGCAAGAATGCTTACCTCATAACCAAGCCACTCTGTAAGCCCATAAGTAACTAATGTGAATGCACAAGTACCAAGCACTGCTCTTGAAACAGGGAATTTACCAAGGGAATTTGCGTGTTCAGCCTTTCTTCTGTTGAAAAGGTAATATGTAACACCGATTAATGCAACAGCAATCACAAGCCAGATTACAATTGGAAGAATGAATCCCCAGTCAACCTCATATCCTTTTGGAATTTTAAATTCATCCAAAGGAACATTTCTCTGTAAAAGTCCTAAAATTGTATTCGGCTTAATCGGGTCACTAACATAAATTTCACCATAGGACATACTGGTTTCAACTAAATACTCATTCTGTAAATTCACAGCCATTGTCCAAGGTGTACAGACAAATGCCAAGCCTTCAATATCAAAGTTTCCTTTAATAAAGCCTTTTAGATAATAATTCGTAACTGCAAGAGCGGTAGCGAATGCAAAGAAAGGAATCCCTGTAACTGCAAGGGCAGATGCAACTGCTTCAAAAATATTACCTGATACCATTATCATTGCTGATACAAGTGAATATCCCACAACTCCACATACAAAAAGTAACGCTGTGAAATAAAGGAAAAGACTTGTCTGATGAGAATGGTAGCCAAAGCTTACAATATTTGTAATATAAACTATAAGAATCGGCACAAATACTGCAACAAAAAGTGAAATAACACCTGAAAGAAGTCGGTCTGTAACCATTGTTTTTCTCTTTATGCCAAGGCTTAAAAATACATTCACCTGCTTTTTGGTAAGCATAAAGTAAAATGACTTTAAGGCTGTAAGCATACCACAGATAATCATTCCTATCGGTAATAAATCAAAGGAATAATAAAATGTTGAATCTGTTACTAAATACAGTGAAATTTCTGTATGCTCCCTTGCCATAACAAATTCTTCTGCTGTCACATACTGAAAAACAGGTATTGTTACCATTACAAATAATACTATAAACGCTATTACAGGGAAAAGAAGTGTTTCTTTTAAGCTACGGACAAAGTCGTTTCTGTTCACATTATTCAAAGATTTTTGTGATGTCATATTTCTTTTCCTCCATTTCGTTTAAGAATACTTCTTCCATTGTAAGTCTGTATTCGTCAATAGCCATAGGAAGAAGTGCGTTAAGCTTCTGTCTTTGCTCGTCGGCATTTTTCTCGAAAATAATCATTGCAACTCTGCCGTCAATTTCAAGAGATTTGTACTGAATGCCTTTAAAGTCATTTTCTGTAATCTGACGGTCAAATATAAGTCTGAATTTACTGTAATTCTGTGAAATGTCATAAACTGAGCAGTCCATTGTGAGTTTTTTACCGTTAATAAGACCAACATTGTCACAAAGGTCAGAAAGTTCTGACAAATTGTGTGATGAAATAATGAGAGAAGACTCTGTTTCTGCCATATATTCCATAAAAAGCTTCTTTGTAACCTCTTTTTTCTGTGGGTCAAGTCCGTCAAAGGTTTCGTCAAGAAGCAAATATTTCGGACGAGATGCAAGTGCTAAAATAATCTCAGCTTGTCTTTGCATACCCTTTGAAAAACCTCTGATTTTCTTTTTACCGTCAAGACCATAAACCTCTAAAAGCTTTTCAAGTGTCTTGAAACTGAAATCAGGATGATAGTCTGCATAAAACTTTGCCATTGAATTAATTGATGCGTTCATCGGGAAATAAAGGTCATCAGGAATATAGAACATATCTTTGCGATTATTGTCGTTATCGTATGTGTTCTCACCGTCAAGAAGGACTTTGCCACCCTCTGGCTTATAAATTCCTGCTGCTGTTTTTAAAAGTGTTGTCTTACCTGCACCGTTATAGCCGATAAGACCATAAATTGATGATGGTTCGACTTTGAATGATATATCTTCAACTGCTGTAAAATCACCGAATTTTTTCGTAACATTTACAAATTCAATCATCTTAATCGTCAACTCCTTTAAATATTTCATTAAGAAGTCCTTCAAGCTGTTCCTTGTCAGCGCCCATAGCTTTGGCGTTGATTAAAGAAGTCTTTACTGCATCTAAAGACTGCTGAAGGAAGATGTTCTGAGATTCTGTATCACCGCTTACGAATACACCTTTTCCTGCAATTGTATAGATAACTCCCTGAGCCTCCAACTCCGATAACGCGCGCTTAACGGTGTTGATATTCAAGCCCAGTTGCGCTGAGAGTTGTCTTAAAGACGGTAGCTGGTCGTCTTTTTTCAGCAGTCCCCTACTTATATCAAGGACAATTTGTTCCTTAATCTGCTCATAAATAGGTGTTCTGGAATGATAATCAAGAAAAATATTCACGGTGTATCACCTCCTGTTCAACTGTACTAACTGTGCTATTTCAATTAGTACAGTTTGATAATACAGTATAATTTTCCATTTGTCAACAGTTTTTTAAAAAAAATATAAATTGATTAAAATTTATAATTGCAACGCAGTTCCACAATTCTGCATTCTGAATTCTGCACTCTGCATTCATCCCGATAAACTCCAATTTATAGAACCACATTATAAAAAAGCGAGGATTTTTACATCCTCGCCTTTATTTGTTATTTACAATTATAATCTTGTAATTTCAACAAGAATTGTCCAGAGTCTTGAGCTCTTGAGCTTGAATACAACCTTTTTAAGGAATGGAAGAAGACCTGTTTCCTCTACGAATTCCTGTTTTGGTTCGTTGTTTTCAATAACAAGAGCCTGTGTAAGACACATACCACCCTCACCGAAAAGCTCTGCTCTTACATATTGGAAATCCTCTGCGCCTTCAATTTTATCAAGGTCGATAGTAACATTACCAGCACCGATTGTACCCTTATAAATTACTTCACCATTTGCAATAAACTGAACTGTCTGTGCATTTTCAGCTTTTACAGTAATCTTGTGTCCGTTAACTGCTACCTTTGTAAACATAGGGTATGGAAGACCTGAGTTTTTCACATCAAAGCCTTCTTCCGGACCGATAATATCGTTACCACAAGGAAGCTCTCTTGTTACCATAAATGATGCACCATTCTGCATTGTTTCCTTGATATTTTCAACAGTGTTTTCTTCCATCATATAAATATTGAAAGAACTATCAATATTCTCTATTGTGTGAGCATCAGTATTGCTGAAGCCGATAATATTCTTACCGTAAGGTAATGTATACATAAGAAGATTATCCCAAAGAATTCTGTCATAAGGTGTAACACTGTTAGTCTCGTTGAAAACCTCTATACCGAGACATGTATCATATTTAAGGAGGATGTCACCGAAGAATTTGATGTTTTCTTCATCACTTACAGTTGAAATATCATCACGGCTTTCCAACCAGTCACCCGGATGGTTGATGATTGAAAGACCACCATGCTTTTCTGTGAATTTTACTGCCTGTTCAAAGCCGTTTTCACTACCACCATAGCCATTACCAACATCTTCAGGTAAGAAGAATGCATTTACGTGGCTCTTTGTGAGAGTGAGGTTGTTAAGCTCGTTTGCACCTACAACACAAGTCATGCCCTTACCTCTTACAACACCGTCAGAAGTAGGATATGTACCGCTTGTGATACCTTCAAATTCTTCATCAGTAAGATGAGCCACAGGATAACCTAAAAGTTTCTGGTATGAATAAAGCAAAACCTTTTTAGGTGCTCTGTTCCATTCAACACCTGTTACACCATGGTCAGCATTTGCTAAAAAGTCATAATCACGGTCGTAATATCCCTTTACCATATTAGCAAGGTCAACATTACCGTCACTGTATGTTGTATGTGAATGAAGAGAGCCCTTATATGCTCCCCAAGCATTTTCACCTTCCCAGATAACATCACTGTAAGGTGAAATAATTGTGTAATCATCCTCAGCATCTGCTGCAAATGCAGTAAGACTTAACAACGGAGTAACACAAAGTGTCATACAAAGAATAATTGCAATAATTTTTTTCATAATAATCCCTCCATAACTAATAAAAGTATTATATAATGTTTTTTCTGAAAATTCAATATGTAAAAACAAAAGAGATGTCTCAATTATAGCCTGAAACATCTCTTTATTCTTATTTACCGAAAGAAATTTTTATAATTTCTCGGGCTTTGTTCAAATCAAGATTTTTATCAAGATACATCAACTGTACCATCAGGTTTCCTGCGGCAGTAGCTTCGACAGGTCCGGCAATTACCTTTTTACCCGTATATTTCTCTGTGAGAGAATTAAGATAAGTATCTTTACAACCACCACCAACAATATTGATGACATCAATCTGCTTGTTACTGATTTCCTCAATAACCTTAACTGCTTCATTATAGGTTTTTGCAAGTGAATGATAAACACAATTAATCACATCACCGATTGGCAAATCTGCTTTACCAAGATTGCTTCGGATAGCTTCAATCATATTATCAGGTGCAAGGAAATCACTGTGATTAGGATTGATATACTCGGTAAAATCGCTTTCCATCGCCATCTGCATCATTTCATCATAGGTGTACTTTTTGTCGAGATTTTTTCTGATATTCTGCAAAAGCCACATTCCCATAATATTTTCCAGGAAACGATAACGATGCAGGATTCCGCCTTCGTTTGTAAAGCCTGAATTCATAGCTTTTTCACATGTAACAGGCTGTGAATTTTCTGTACCGATCAGACTCCATGTGCCTGATGAAATGTAAACACCATTATCACCAACGGAACATGATGCAACTGCAGATGCAGTATCGTGTGAAGCACAAAGAATAACCGTAGTATCAAATCCGACTTCTGCTTTTACTTCATCACTTAAATTACCAACAACTGTACCAGGAAGTGAAAGTGGAGCAAAGATTTTTTGTGGAATTCCAAGCTTTTCGAGGATTTCTTCATCCCTTTCAAAGGTTTCTGTATTTACAAGTCCACCTGTTGTTGAAAGAGTATATTCATTTCTGATTTCACCTGTCAATTTAAATGAGAAATATTCAGGCATCATAAGGAAATATTCTGCCTTGTCGAGCTTTCCACTCATCTTGTCACAGTATAACTGATAAATTGAGTTGAAATTATTTGCCTGAATACCTGTACGTTCATAGAGGTCTTTTCTCGGAATAATTTCATCAATTTTTTCAGGAATTCCTGATGTTCTACCGTCACGATATGACACAGCAGGCATTATTTCCTTCTTGTTTTCATCAAGAAGCACATAGTCAACGCCCCAGGTATCAATTGCAACCGTATCCGGTATAATTCCACGATTTTTACACTCTTTAAGACCGTTTTTGATTTCTGCAAACAGTTTTTGGATGTCCCAACAAAGTGTACCGTCAATATCGATAATCCCATTTTCAAATCGATATATTTCCTGAAGTTTTAACTTACCGTCCTCAAGGTAGCCGAGAATATGACGACCACTTGAAGCACCCATATCAATAGCTAAACAGTATTTCATCAGATAACACCCTTTTGAAGAATAAGATTAGCATAAAGTGCAGATTCACCTGTTGCAATAATTGCATAGCAGTTTTTAGCCTGTTCATAGAATTCAAATCTTTCATATTCACCGAAAGCTTCTGCACCTCTGTCGTCGTGCTTTGCTACGATTTCCTTGTATTCGTCCCAAATAGGAGTTTCAACATTATCTCCTGCCATAACCTGCATTAACATAACAGGACTGTCAACATAAGTGTCAAGAGGGAATACTGTGAGAATAGCATCAAGAAGGTCAGTTGCACTATGTCCGTCTGCACGAAGGACTATTGCGTTTTTACCCATGCTTTCAGCAGGGAAATTAGCATCAGCAATAACTACTCTGTCGCTGTGCCCCATTTCACAAAGCACCTTGAGCATTTCGGGAGACAGGATTTTTGGTATATTTTTAAGCATAATTAATCTTCCTTATTATAATGTTTATATCCCGGATGTTTGCCTGTAACACCATAGTAGTTTTCTCTTAAATATAAGAGCTTGTCAATGTTTGGCTTTGCAATTTCCTGAGCACCGCCAAGAAGATGAGCAGTAAGAGAAATTTTAGCAAACAATTCCAGAGTTTCCATTCTGTAATATGCTGTAATAAGGTCACAACCGACTGTCAAAGCACCGTGATTCTGTAAAAGCATTACATCGTGTTCAGCAAGGTACGGAGCAATAGCTTCAGGTACTTCGTCAGTACTTGGTGTACCATAAGGAGTAAGAGGGATTGAACCGATTGCAATAACAGTTTCAATCATTGAGTACTCGTCAAGGCTTTTACCTGCAACTGCATAACCTGTTGCTGTTGGTGGGTGAGCGTGTACAACTGCACCAACATCTTCTCTTTCCTTATAGCAACGAAGATGCATTTTGATTTCACTTGATGGCTTATAAGGTGCACCCTCAAGCACTTCACCCTGAGCATTGATAATTACAAGCTTTTCAGGAGTGATAAAGCTCTTGCTGATTCCTGTTGGAGTTGCCATAAAGTTTCCGTCAGGAAGCTTTACTGAAACATTACCGTCGTTAGCAGCAACCCAACCAAGCTGCCACATTTTGTGACATACATCACAAACTTGTTCACGGATTTCCATATATGATAAATTTTCCATTTTAGTTACCTCTTATTTTTTGAAAAGTGGGCCGAAGTTTTCACAAGCTCTGTAATCTGCACTTTCCTTATCCATACCAAATGCATTCCAAGCAGCAGGACGGAAGATTTTCTCTTCAGGAACGTTGTGCATACAAACAGGAATACGAAGCATTGAACAAAGTGTGATAAGGTCAGCACCGATGTGACCATATGAAATAGCACCGTGGTTAGCACCCCAGTTGTTCATAACATCATAAGCAGTCTTGAATGCACCTTCGCCTGTTGTTCTTGGAGCAAACCAAGTGCAAGGCCATGTGTAGTCAGTTCTCTTCCAGAGTGTGTCAGAAACATCTTCAGGAAGCTCAACTGTCCAACCTTCAGCAATCTGAAGAACAGGACCAAGACCCTTAACAAGATTAAGACGAATCATAGTTGCAGGCATTTCTGCTCTTGTTTCAAATCTTGATGAATATCCGCCACCACGGAAATAGCCAAGGTCAGCATAGTTCCAAGTAGCATTTTCCATAATTGCCTTCTGGTCAGCATCTGTCATTTCGTACCAAGGCTTGATTACTGCATTTCCGTTTTCATCTTTAACAGCACCGTTAGCGTCAAGACAGCAAGCACCTGAGTTGATAAGATGGATAACACCGTCGCTATCCTTTGCCTTGCCTTCAATATCATAACCTGTAACTCTCTTGATTGCATCACCGCTCCAATATGTACGAACATCAGCAAACATCTGTGCACGATTTGTAAGAAGCTTCATAAAGAGCATACCAAGACCATTGAGAACGTCGTTTTCAGTAGCAAGGATATATGGTTCTCTTGCACCATTCCAGTCGAATGATGTGTTGAGCATTGATTCAGGGAAATCACAGTTAGGATAGAAGTCTGTCCACTGACGCTGACCTTGGAAACCTGCAGCAATAGCGTTGTGACCAACCATTTCTTCTTCGCAACCCTTAGGAAGATTGTCGTTACCGTTCATAAGGTCCTTAATGATAACCATCATCTTAACAACAAATTCCCAGTCTGCATCCTTTTCTTCACGTGTTTTCTGAAGATTTTCAGGGTTCTTATCAAAGCCTTCAATGCAGTTTTCCTTAGCCCACTTGAGAGCCTTCTGGAATTCAGCTTCGTCATAAACACCCTCTGTCATTCGACGGATAATTTCAACCTCGTCAACTGACTCAACACGCATACCAAGATAATCTTCAATGAAATCACAGTCAATGATTGAACCGCCGATACCCATACAGATTGAACCAATCTGAAGATATGACTTGCCGCGCATTGTAGCACAAGCAACAGCAGCACGACCAAAACGAAGAAGCTTTTCTTCTACGTCAGCAGGAATTGTTTCATCATCAAGGTCCTGAACATCGTGACCGTAAATGCCGAAGGCAGGAAGACCCTTCTGTGCGTGAGTAGCAAGAACAGATGCAAGGTAAACAGCACCGGGACGTTCTGTTCCGTTAAAGCCCCAAACAGCCTTGATTGTATGAGGGTCCATATCCATAGTTTCTGCACCATAGCACCAGCAAGGTGTAACAGTAACTGTAATGTCAACGCCTTCCTTACGAAACTTGTCAGCGCAAGCAGCAGCTTCAGCTACTCGACCGATAGTAGTGTCTGCAATAACAACCTTAACTGGTTCACCATTTGAATATTTAAGATTATCAGTAAAAAGTTTAGCAGCACGTTTAGCCATATTCATTGTCTGGTCTTCGAGTGATTCACGAACACCGAGAACACCGCGTCTGCCGTCAATAGTAGGACGAATACCAATAACAGGATAGTCGCCGATAAGTCTGTTTTTAGCCATAATAATTTCTCCTTATTGAAAATATTTACCGGTTTCAAGTATATCATATCCGACTTTTTCAGTCAACATATTCCAAAAGAAAAAGCAGAGTTTTAACACCCTGCCAAATCCCTTTAATTATTGATTTTTTTGATAAAATCCTTATAGAAGCAGACACATTGACCCACATTTTCAATATAAATATGCTCGTTGGCACTGTGAATAGTATCAAACTGTTTTCGGTCAAGGTCAATAGGCGCAAATCGGAGAATACAATCGGCAACATCTGTAAATCGTCTCGCATCCGTACCTGCTGTAAGCAAATAAGGAGCAACGATAACATCAGGGAAGTTTTCATTCATAACTTCCTTCAAAATGCAATACGGTTTACTTGTAAATGAAGATGGCTCACAGTAATCTCTTTCTGCAAGTTCAATTTCCACACCGTATTTTTCACCGATTTTTCTTATTTTTTCAAGACCTTCCATCATATCGTCCTCACGAATACAACGCAAAAACATTGTAGCCTCAGCCTCTTTTGCTCTGACAAAATTCTCTTCTCTTTTTCCTGCAAAAACAGTTGTGAAGGTAATACTTGTTGAAAGCATAGGCTTTGCCTGTGGAATTTTCTGCATTACCTTTTTGATTACAGGTGAAAAAATCGTCAGATGGTTAAAGAGAAAGTTTAACGGAAAGGACATATATGAAGCATGAGATTCAAAGGTTGCTCTGACCTCAGGCCAGAATTTTGCCTTATATATTTTTGTGTTACCCACCTCGTGAATAAATGAACTGAGTCTTAAAACTGCACTGTCCTCTGAGGGAGCAAATCCTCCATGTCCCTTTGTACTCATTTCAGCCTTGCAGATGTATACATGTCGGCTTTTCTCATGCACGGCAACCATGGCACTTTTGCTCGTTACGGTAGGAATCATCCCCGTTGTGATTGCACCGCCCTCATCAAGCACAGCATCAAAATGAATACCGTTTTCCTTGAAATATTCTGTGGCAAGCACCATTCCGTCACCACTGACCTCTTCATTATTTGAAGAGCCTATGTAAAGATTGATGTTGTCAAATTCATATCCCTCTCTGAGCAGTTCCTCGCAAGCTTGTAATTCAGCAAAAAGCGGAGTTTTTGTGTCAATTGTACCTCTGCCGAAAAGAGCACCATCCTTTACAACTGCATTAAACGGGTCAGTATCCCATTTGTCATCACCATCAACAACATCATGATGTGACATAAGCATAATGTTCTTTTTTGCGTTTTTACCGTTTATAATATACACAAAGCAACCACTACCGAAGGTAAGCCTTTGAGCCTTTGCAGAAAGGGTTGGAAAGCTCTCTTCAATCACCTTGTAAAATTTTTCGAAATCCGCCTTGTTTTTATCATCATTTGTGAAAACAGTCTTGCAATCCACCATTTTTTTCAGAGTATCGATGTATTCATCGCAAACTTCGGCAGATACATTTTTTCTGTTTTCGATTGTACCTAAAGTCCTTTTTTTCATCTTCAGTCACCTTTGTTACAAAATACTGATAAAAGAATACCATAAAACAAAATAAAGTTCAACGAATTAATTATAATCTCTTTTTCATAACTTTCAAAAAAACTGTTGACTTTTTGCTTTTATAGTGTTATTATATTCGGGCGGTAAAGAGTCCGCATATGCGCCGGTAGCTCAGCTGGATAGAGTGTTTGGCTACGAACCAAAAGGTCGGGGGTTCGAATCCCTTCCGGCGTGCCAATAAAGACGAAATGACCCTTGTGGTTGTTTCGTCTTTATTTTTTATGTTTCAGGGTAAGGGATTCGAACCCTGAGAGGGTGAGCACCGTAAAGAAAACATTTCGGTGAAATGTTTTTAGGTGCGAAGTCCGAAGTGGCTATGCCACGAGGACAGTAGATTTGCGGAGCAAAGATACATCCCTTCCGGCGTGCCATTAAAAGAGAGTTTGCTTTTGCAGACTCTCTTTTAATTTTATATTCTGTAATGCGTGGGATTCGACCCCTAAATTTTGATGTTTAAATTATAATTTATCGGGGAATTTATTGAGAACACAATACCTTGTAGGGGAGGGTCTCCGTGCCCTCCCGAACATATAATGCACACTTACGGGCAGGCA
>JAZNTF010000136.1:0-5521 GCA_045591625.1 Candidatus Fimenecus sp. | reverse complement strand
GGGATGAAAGCAATTTTCAGAAGTATAAAATGTTATGATAAAAAACAATGCCCACCAGATTTGGTGAGCACTGATAATTGATAAATTGCTTTTATCTCTTTGAGAACTGAGGTGCACGACGAGCGCCTTTGAGACCGTATTTCTTTCTTTCCTTCATTCTTGGGTCTCTTGTTAAGAAACCTGCCTTCTTGAGAGCTGGACGAAGGTTTGCATCGTACTCAAGGAGAGCACGTGAAAGACCGTGACGGATAGCACCAGCCTGACCTGTAACGCCACCACCGTTTACACGGCATACGATATCGAATTTATCAGCTGTTCCTGTAAGAGCAAGAGGCTGACGAACGATAAGCTTAAGTGTTTCAAGACCGAAATAATCGTCGATATCTCTGTCATTGATGATGATTTTGCCTGTACCTGCATATACACGTACACGAGCTACTGATTTCTTTCTTCTACCTGTACCGTAGAAAAATGGACTTGTTTCATACATTTAATTAGCCTCCCTTTCTTAGAATTCTCTTGTTTCTGGTTTCTGTGCAGCATGCTTGTGCTCTGCACCGCGGTATACACGAAGACGAGTAAGTGCTTCACGACCGATTACTGTGTCAGGAATCATACCCTTAACTGCCTTTGTTACTGCGAACTCTGGCTTTGTCTTCATAAGAGTCTTATACTTAACTTCTTTCATGTTACCAACATAACCTGTGTGGTGATAGTACATTTTCTGTTCAAGCTTGTTACCTGTAAGAACAACCTTTTCTGCGTTGATGATGATTACGTGGTCACCACAGTCAGCATGAGGTGTGAATGTTGGCTTGTGCTTACCTCTGAGAAGAACAGCAGCTTCAGCAGCTACGCTACCAAGTGTTTTACCTGCTGCGTCAAGCACATACCAGTTACGGGTAATGTCGCCCTTTTTTGGCATATAAGTTGACATAGAACTTACCTCCGAATAATATTTTTTATTGCTCGAAGATTATAGCAAAGGGGAAACCAAAAGTCAACACAAATTTTTGATTTTTTAATGAGAATAATATAAATCTTTGTTTTTCTCTTGTTTTCTCATTTTTTCATATATTTTTCTTTTATATTATTTTTAAAAATTATTTGTTTACTTTTACAGAAAATTAAGATAAAATATTGTAAGAAACCACAAAGGAGTTGAAATGTGTGCAAAAGCTGTTGAGTCTTGTCCGTGCAGGTGTTGACAAATACAATATGATAGAAGACGGTGACAAGATTGCTGTCTGTGTTTCGGGTGGAAAAGACAGTATTGTTATGCTTTTGTGCCTTATCAATCTCAAGATTTTTTATCCTAAAAAATTTGACCTTTGTGCCATTACTCTCGACCCGCAGTTTTATGGTGAATGTGCTGATTATTCCGAGATTGAAGAAATCTGTAAAAAGCACGATATTCCATACACCATAAAGCGTACTGAATTGTATCACATCATTTTTGAAGAAAGAAAAGAAAGTAATCCTTGTAGCCTTTGTGCGAGAATGCGTCGTGGACTTCTTCACGATACTGCAAAGGAATTGGGTTGCAATAAAATTGCCCTTGGTCATCATCTTGACGATGCTGCTGAAACATTCATTATGAATTTATTCGGAAACGGTCGTGCGGAATGCTTCTCTCCTGTTTCATACCTTTCACGAAAAGACCTTTATATGATAAGACCAATGGTTTTTGCTTATGAAACAGATATCACAAGAGTTGCAAACAAGGAAAATGTGCCAATTGTGGAAAGCCGTTGTCCTGCTGACGAAAAAACAAATCGAGAAGATACAAAAAATCTTCTTCGTGACCTTGAAAAGCGTTACCCTGCATTAAGACAGAAGATTATCGGTGGTATGCAGAGAGGTAGTATCAGTGGTTGGGGAATTGACCAAAGTAATAAGTAAGAACCAATAGTGAAGAAGTTTCTTTACAATACAAATTATATATGGTAAAATTAAGTGATAAATTATTAGGCTAAAAAGAAGGTTTGGTTATGGAACTTAACATTACTGCAGTTAAAAAAGAAGCTCGTCAATTTATTGATACAGACCGCAAATGGCTCACTATGGGTCTTGCTTGTCTTCCAATTACACTTATTACAACAGCCCTTGAAGGTGGAAGTCAAGTAGCACAGCGTTTTTCCGATAATGAAGGTGGATTTCAATTCAGCATATCATTTGGCGGTGGATTTCTCTCGTGGTTGCTTATTCCATTTATGGTGGCAATAGCCGGATATTTTCTTAATCATCTTCGCGGTGCTAACCCACATTGGAAAAGCCTTTATCACGAGGGTATTGACAGATATGGTAAATACATTGTAGTAGGTATTATCACTGATTTGATTGTTGCACTATGGACATTGCTATTTATTGTTCCCGGAATTATCAAAACATACGAATATTATTTTGTTAATCACGTTATCCACGATAATCCTAATTTAGACCACAAACAGGCAAGGGATTTAAGTAAGAGAATGACAAATGGTTTTAAATCAGATTTGTTTATTTTAGACTTATCATTTTTCTTCTGGTATCTGCTTGTTGCTGTAACATTCGGTATTGCGACAGTTTATGTTGCTCCATACACAAACTGCACAAAAGCAATGTGTTATGAAAATCTTAAACATAATGCACTTGTCAATGGACTTGCAAGACCTGAAGAATTTGGCATATATCCTGTCCCGCAGGAAAACTTTGATAACAACTCACCTTTTGTAAATGACAACAATACTGTTGAATACAGCGAACCTGTTGTCGAAGAAACACATTTCGACAACGATATAAATGAATAAAATATAACCCTTGGAGGCATTAGATATGAAATATGTTGTAGTTTTATATGACGGAATGGCTGACTATCCTGTTCCTCAGTTTGACGGCAAGACACCTATGATGTTGGCTAAAAAGCCTAATTTTGACTCTCTTGCAAAAAAAGGTACAGTAGGTCTTGTTAAGACTGTTCCAGACGGAATGAAACCGGGTAGTGACGTTGCTAATATGAGCGTTATGGGCTTTGACCCATCAATCTATTACACAGGCAGAAGTCCACTTGAGGCTGCAAGTATCGGTGTTGACCTTAAAGACACAGATGTTACTCTTCGTTGTAATGTTGTTACTCTTTCTAACGAAGAAAACTATGCTGACAAAACTATGGTTGACTATTGTGCAGATGACATTTCAACTGAAGAGGCTGAAAAGATTATCGCAACTGTACAAGAGCATTTCGGCAACGATATTTATAAATTTTATAGCGGTGTAAGCTATCGTCATTGTCTTGTATGGGACAAGGGCACAACTGACCTTGGCAACATGACACCACCTCATGATATTTCAGGCAGAGTTGTAGGTGAATATCTTTCAACAAGTGAAAACGCAAAAGACCTTATCAGAATGATGAAGGAAAGTTATGATTTACTTAAGGACCACCCTGTAAATGTCGAAAGAATCAAGAATGGTAAGCGTCCTGCAAACTCAATCTGGCTTTGGGGTGAAGGCAAAAAACCTGCACTTTCACCATTCGAGGAGCTTTACGGTATCAAAGGTGCTGTTATTTCAGCAGTTGACCTTCTTAAGGGTATCGGCAAATGCGCTAAAATGGAAACACCTGATGTTGATGGTGCAACAGGATATATTGACACCAACTTTGTTGGCAAGGCTGAAGCTGCTGTTGAAGCACTTAAAAACGGTTGCGATTATGCATATATTCACATTGAAGCTCCTGATGAATGCGGTCACCGACGTGAACCTGAAAACAAGGTTCGTGCTATTGAAATCATTGATGAACAGGTACTTCCTATTCTCTTTGACGGTCTTAAAGATTATGATGATTACAAGATTATGATTCTTCCTGACCATCCGACACCAATTGTTACTGCAACTCACGCTTCTGACCCTGTTCCGTTTATGATTTATCATAAGAACAATGAAGTTGAAGGCGTTGAAACAATCAACGAGGAAACCGCAAAAGCAACAGGACTTTTCGTTGAAAGTGGAGTTCAGCTTATGAAGAAATTTTTGGAGGACTGATTTAAATGGCATATAAAATAGAAACTAATTGCGTTCAGGGTGCTTACAGACCACAGAACGGTGAACCACGAGTACTCCCTATTGTACAGAGTACAACATTCAAATATGATACTAGTGAAGCAATGGCAAAGCTTTTTGACCTTGAACCGGGATATATGTACACTCGTCTTGCTAACCCTACAAGTGATGCAGTAGCTCAGAAAATCACAATGCTTGAGGGTGGTGTTGCAGGTGTTCTCACATCTTCAGGTCAGGCTGCTAACTTCTTCTCACTCATTAACATTATGGGTGCAGGTGACCACTTCGTTTCAGCGGCTACAATTTACGGTGGTACATTCAACCTTTTCAATGTTACAATGAGAAAGTTAGGCATTGAAGTTACATTCGTTGACCCAAATGCAAGTGAAGAAGAAATTCAGGCTGCATTCAAGCCTAATACAAAAGCACTTTTCGGTGAAACAATTGCAAATCCATCTCTTGATATCCTTGATATTGAAAAGTTTGCAAAGATTGCACACGCTAACGGTGTTCCGCTTATTATTGACAACACATTCCCAACACCAATTAACTGCCGTCCGTTTGAATTCGGTGCTGATATTGTTACACATTCTACTACAAAATATATGGAAGGTCATGCTAACATTATCGGTGGTGCAGTTATCGACAGCGGTAACTTTGACTGGGAACAGAATGACAAATTCCCAGGACTTACACAGCCTGATGAAAGCTATCACGGTGCTGTTTATACTAAGGATTTCGGCAAAGCAGGTTACGTTACAAAAATCGTTGCACAGCTTCTTCGTGACTATGGTTCAACACCTGCTCCGCAGAACTCATATTACCTCAACTTAGGTCTTGAAACACTTCACCTTCGTATGGAAAGACATTGTAGCAATGCTCTTGCAGTTGCAAAATACCTTGAAGCTAACGACAAGATTTCTTGGGTTAACTATCCTGCTCTTCCGGGCAACAAGTATTATGACCTTGTGCAGAAATATATGCCAAAGGGTACTTGTGGTGTTGTTTCATTCGGTGTTAAGGGTGGCAGAGATGCTGCAGAGAAATTTATGAACTCACTTAAACTTGCAGCAGTTGTTACTCACGTTGCAGATGCAAGAACTTGTGTTCTTCACCCTGCTTCATCAACTCACAGACAGCTCAGTGACCAGGAATTAGTTGAATGTGGTGTATCTCCTGACCTTATCAGATTCTCAGTTGGTATTGAGAATGTTGAAGACATTATCGCAGATATTGAACAGGCACTTGCTAATATATAAATGCAAAATTCAAAATGATACAAAAATTCTCCCTTGTTGTAACGCAAGGGAGTTTTTTTGTTAATTTATAATTTGTCGGTGAATTTATTGAGAACACAATACCTTGTAGGGGAGGGTCTCCGTGCCCTCCCGAACATATGATGCACACTTACGGGCAGGCACAGGTGCGGGTGTCCTGTGGACACCTCTGCGAAGCAGAAGCACCGACCGAACCGGTAGGT
>JAZNTF010000135.1:0-14062 GCA_045591625.1 Candidatus Fimenecus sp. | reverse complement strand
TGTTTTTTCCTTATTAAACAATACACCATATTCATCACTAAAATAATACTTATTTTTACTATCAACTGATATTTCCGTAAGGTTTTCACAACACTGAAATGCCCCGTCACCAATTAATGTTACAGTAGCAGGAATTGTTATATTTGTAAGGTTATTACAGGCAAAAAAAACATCATTTCCAATTGTTGTAACTCCGTATGGGATTATAATGTTTGTAAGGCTTTCACAGAAAGCAAATGCATCATTTCCAATTATTGTAACACCATCGGGAATAGTGATGTTTGTAAGGCTTTCGCAGTAACTAAATACCGATTCATCAATAACTGTAACAATATCAGGTATTGTTATATTTATAAGTTTTTTACAGTAGCTAAATGCAGAATTACCAATTTCTAGTACACTTTCAGGAATTGTGACACTATCAACTTTGCCAAAACTATAAAACGCAAAAGAACCAATTGTTGTTACACCATCATTGATAATAACTGTTTTAATTTTATCCTCATAGTTTTCCCAAGGGCGATTGTTAGATTTATAATCATACATAGTACCTGTGCCTGAAATGGTTAAAGTATATGTTGATGAGTCATAAATCCAAGTTACATTATCACCACAAGCACCTGAATATGTAGTTGCATTTGCTGAGATTGGAATGATAAATATCACCATTAATATTGAAAGGATAATTGACAAAAGCTTATTTATTTTTTTCACATTATATTCCTCCATAAACAAAAAAGTGTGTGCAACCGAAGTCACACACACCGAAAAATGCGGAACTTCGATTTGCTACCACACAAAATTCATCGCTATCTACATAGAAAGGTGAATATAGAAGTCCGCACTTTTGCCAAAGACAAAAATGCCACCTCACTATTTATAGCTTTATTGAATTTTGTGTGGTAATTTTAGTATATCATATAAATATTATTGTTGCAAGTTAATAATATAATTCAATACTAATTTTTAATCTTTGGATTTATAATATAATTTACAATGGCAATATCCTTCAAAATCAGGGTCTGCTATTTGTTGTTTGAACTCGTCACAGATACATTTATATTCAGGTAGTTTTTGTAATCTGCATGGACAATAACCATCCTTCATTTTAAGACCTTCTTTGACTTTTGCCACAATTTCTTTATCTTCGTTTAATCTTACTGCCATAGCACTCACCTCTCCTTAATTATATTATAAACTTTTAAGAAAAGCAATAACCCGAAGCGTTTGCCTCGGGTTATATTTATTGTTAAATTATTTGTTAAAATATTTAACAGCAGCTTCGAACATACGGATATCATATTCACCAGGTACATTCTTATAAAGACCGTCACCGATACGTTCGCTGTGACCCATCTTACCGAATACACGACCATCAGGTGATGTAATGCCTTCAATTGCACAAAGTGAACCATTTGGATTGAAATCAATATCTGATGTAGCGTTACCGTCAAGGTCAACATACTGAGTTGCAATCTGTCCGTTTGCAGCAAGTTCTGCGATAAGCTCAGGTGATGCAAGGAACTTACCTTCACCGTGAGAAATTGGAACATTTACAACATCACCAACATTCATAAGACTAAGCCATGGTGATTTAGTAGATGCAATACGAGTATGAACAATTCTGCTCTGGTGACGACTGATGTTATTGAATGTAAGTGTAGGACAATTTTCATCAGTGTCAATAATCTTTCCGTAAGGAACAAGACCAAGCTTAATAAGAGCCTGGAAACCATTACATATACCACACATAAGACCGTCACGATTATCAAGAAGGTCTGTAACTGCTTCTTTAACTGCAGGGTTACGGAAGAATGCTGTAATAAATTTTGCTGAACCATCAGGTTCATCACCACCTGAGAATCCACCAGGAATGAAAATCATCTGACTTTCTTTTACCTTTGCTGAGAATCCTTCAACACTTCTTGCAACATCTTTAGCAGTAAGATTTCTGATAACGAATATTTCAGCCTCAGCACCTGCTTTTTCAACTGCACGAGCTGAATCATATTCACAGTTTGTACCCGGGAATACAGGGATAAGAACCTTAGGTTTAACAACCTTATTTTTAGGAGAAATATCACATTTACCTTCAAATGAGTATGTAGGAATATCACCCTTATCTTCTTTAGCCTTAGTAGGATAAACACTTTCAAGTGTAGCAGTATGCAACTTATAAAGTTCTTCGATTGTTGCACTATCGTTTTCAAGTGTAATTACAGGTTCCTCAGTTGTTGTACCGAGCTTAATTACACCTGGAATTTCAACATCTTCAGTAAGCTCAGCAATAATAAAGCCGTACATACCAAGATGCCAATTTTCATTAAGGTCAGCACATGAAGTGAAACCGATATTGTTACCAAAAGACATTTTCATAATACCTTCGCCGATACCATGTTCAACTGCCCAAGAAGCCTTTACCTTACCTTCTTTACAAAGAATATGGAATGCTTCCCAAGTAGCTTTCAAGCTATCTGCGCTTTCATCAGTTGCACCAAAGAGATATACAGGATGATTTGCTTCTTTAAATTCAGGACTAATTACATCCTGCTTCTTAATAGGCGCAATAGCGAAAGAAATGAGTGTTGGTGGAACATCTAAATCAAGGAATGTACCTGACATTGAGTCCTTACCACCAATAGCAGCAGCATTTAATTCAAGCTGAGCATCAAATGCGCCGAGAAGTGCTGCAAATGGCTTGCCCCAACGTTCAGGTTCTGTTCTGAGTCTTTCAAAGAACTCTTGTAATGTAAGGTATGCTAGTTTATAGTCACAACCTGCTGCAACAAGTTTTGCAACAGAGTTATAAATTGAAGCATGAGCACCTGTATATGGGTCAACTGAAAGATGGTCAGGGTCACAGCCCCAGCTAAACACACTTGCCTGATCTGTTTCCTGTCCAGGAAGAACAGGTAATACAGCAGCCATAGACTGTGTTGGAGTAAGCTGACGTTTACCACCATAAGGCATTACAACGCTACCTGCACCGATAGTTGAGTCAAAGCGTTCAACAAGACCTCTCTGGCTTGCTGTACGAAGGTCAGCAGCCATTTCACGTAATGAGCTGTACATAGCTTTACTCAATACAGAAAGGTCTTTTTCTGTCACTGTAACATCCATGTGCTTAACAGCACCGTTTGTATCAAGGAATGCACGGCTAAGGTCAGCAATAGTATTGCCCTTCCATTTCATTACCATGCGTTCTTCATCTGTAACAACAGCTACACGATAAGCTTCAAGATTTTCTTCCTGTGCAAAAGCAATGAATTTATCAGCATCTTCAGCTGCAACAACAACTGCCATTCTTTCCTGAGATTCAGAAATAGCAATTTCTGTTCCGTCAAGACCTTCATATTTTTTACGAACTGCATCAAGGTCAATCTGAAGACCTGGAGCAAGTTCACCGATAGCAACAGAAACACCACCTGCACCGAAGTCATTACAACGCTTAATCAAACGAGTAACTTCAGCATTACGGAAAAGTCTCTGAATTTTTCTTTCTTCAGGAGCATTACCCTTTTGAACTTCAGATGCCATTGTTGTAAGTGATTTCATATTGTGGCTCTTTGATGAACCTGTAGCACCGCCGATACCGTCACGACCTGTACGACCACCAAGAAGAACAATAACATCACCAGGAGCTGGTCTTTCACGACGAACATTATAAGCAGGAGCGGCAGCAACTACTGCACCACATTCCATACGTTTTGCTACAAAACCTTCGTGATAAATTTCTGCAACATGACCTGTTGCAAGACCAATCTGGTTACCATAAGAAGAATAACCAGCAGCAGCTGTCTGACAAATCTTACGTTGCGGAAGTTTACCATCTAAAGTTTCTGCAATAGTCTTTCTTGGGTCACCGGCACCGGTTACACGCATTGCCTGATGAACATATGCACGACCTGAAAGAGGGTCACGGATACAACCACCAATACAAGTTGCAGCACCACCGAAAGGTTCAATTTCTGTAGGATGGTTATGTGTTTCATTTTTAAACATAAGAAGCCAATCCTGATCTTCACCATTTACTGTTGCAGTAACATGAATTGAACAAGCATTGATTTCTTCACTTTCATCAAGTTCAGGAAGAAGTCCACGTTTCTTGAGTGTTTTAGTACCAATAGTAGCAATATCCATCAATGTCTGAGGACGAGCAGCAGCTTTTTCTTCACCATATACTTCTACTCTTGCTGCAAGATAACGTTCATAAGCTTCTTGCACTGCAGGGTCATCAATACGAACATTATCAAGATGAGTTGAAAATGTTGTATGACGACAGTGGTCAGACCAATAAGTATCAACAACACGAATTTCTGTAATTGTAGGGTCTCTGTGTTCTGTATCTCTGAAATATGCCTGTAAGAATTTAAGGTCATCAAGATCCATAGCAAGACCTTTTTCATCAAGAAGTGTACTAAGAGAAACTTCATCCATTGAAATAAAACCTTCAACAGTAGCAACAGTTTCAGGAGCAGCATATTCGACTGCAAGAGTTTCAGGTAAATCAAGAGATGCTTCACGACTCTCAACTGCATTAATTACATGATTCTTGAAAGAAGCAATATCAGCGTCTGTTAATGTACCATAAAGAGCATAAACTTTTGCAGTGCGGATAAGTGGACGTTCACCCTGTGAAATAATCTGAATACACTGAGCTGCAGAGTCAGCTCTCTGGTCAAACTGACCCGGAAGAGCTTCAACAGCAAAAACATATGCCTCAGGAATATTAATAGAATCAGAAACATCGTCAAGCTGTGGTTCTGAAAAAACAGTTTTTACAGCATAATCAAACAATTCTTCTGAAATATTTTCAGCATCATATCGATTAAAGAGACGAATATCCTCTAAATTTTCAATACTAAGCAAATTTTTTGCTTCGTTAAGAAGACCTTTTGCTTCGTTGTCCAATCCGGTCTTCTTTTCAACAAATATACGATAAACCATATGATATTTCCTCCATTATCCTTTAGTTTAAAGCCTGAAGAGCTTTCTGACCAATGTCACTTCTGCGATAAGCACCTTCAAACCTTACACCGTCGGACAGACGATAAGCTTCTTTAATTGCTTCTGCAAGAGAGTTTGCAACAGCAGTTGTACCTGTAACACGTCCACCTGATGTAACAAGCTTACCGTTTTCAATTTTAGCACCTGCAACATAAGTAGCAACAAGTGCTTCATCTGTAAATGACATTTCAAAACCTTTTTGGTATGAAGTTGGATAACCATTAGAAGCTAAAATAACACAACAGGCATGTTTATCCGCAAATTTAACCTCAGCATCAGCCAAAGTACCATTGGTTGTTGCCATCATAACAGTAAGCAAATCACTTTCAAGAAGTGGTAATACAACCTGTGTTTCAGGGTCACCAAAACGACAATTATATTCAATTACCTTAGGTCCATTTGGTGTAATCATAAGACCAAAATAAAGACAACCTTTAAATGTGCGTCCTTCTGCATTCATAGCATTGATTGTAGGAAGGAATATTGTTTTCATACACTCTTCAGCTATCGTCTTTGTATAATATGGGTTTGGAGCAACTGTACCCATACCACCAGTATTAAGACCTGTATCATTATCACCAATACGCTTATGGTCCATTGAAGAAACCATAGGTTTAACAACATTACCATCAGTAAATGCAAGGACAGAAACTTCAGGACCTGTAAGGAATTCTTCAATTACAACACGTGAACCTGACTTACCAAAAATACCGCCTTCCATCATATCGCGGACAGCTGTTTTTGCTTCATCACGAGTTTGTGCAATGATAACACCTTTACCAAGTGCAAGACCATCAGCTTTGATAACTGTTGGTATAGGAGCAGTTTCAAGATAATTGAGAGCAGCTTCCATATCTTCAAAAACTTCATATGTAGCAGTAGGAATGTTATATTTTTTCATTAAGTTTTTAGAAAAAACCTTACTTCCTTCGATTATAGCTGCATTAGCCTTTGGACCAAAACAAGGAATATTTTTTTCTTCCAATGCATCAACACAGCCTAATACTAATGGGTCATCAGGAGCAACAACAGCATAATCAATTTTATTTTCTACTGCGAATGTTACAATATTATTAATATCAGTAGCACCGATATTTACACAAATAGCATCTGCTGCAATACCACCGTTACCCGGTAATGCAAAAATTTCTGTAATATTATTATTTTCTTTTAATTTCTTGATGATAGCGTGTTCTCTACCGCCACCACCGACAACCATTATCTTCATATTAAACCTCAATATTAGTGGTGGAATAAGCGCATTCCTGTGAATGCCATTGCGATACCATACTTATTACAACAATCAATAACAACATCATCACGGATTGAACCACCTGGCTCTGCGATATATGAAACACCGCTCTTACGTGCTCTCTCAATATTATCACTGAACGGAAAGAAAGCATCAGAACCTACTGAAACACCTGTAATTGTGTCAAGGTATGCTCTTGCTTCTTCAGCAGTAAGTGGTTCAGGCTGTGTCTTGAAGTACTTCTGCCAGATTCCTTCTGCACAAACATCTTCTTCATTCTTATTAATGTAACCATCAATAACATTATCTCTGTCAGGACGACGAATATCATCTCTAAATGGAAGATTAAGTACTTTTGGATGCTGACGAAGATGCCATGTGTCAGCCTTTGTACCTGCAAGTCTTGTACAGTGAATTCTTGACTGTTGACCTGCACCAACACCGATTGCCTGTCCATCATATGCATAGCAAACAGAGTTTGACTGTGTATATTTAAGTGTGATAAGAGCAATAATCAAGTCACGCTTTGCTTCTTCTGGGAATTCTTTATTCTCAGTAACCATATTTGAAAGAAGTTCTTCATCAATTCTGAAATTGTTTCTACCCTGTTCAAAAGTTATGCCAAAAACCTGTTTCTTTTCCTGAACAGCCGGAACATAATCTACATCAATCTTAACAATATTATAGTTACCATTTCTCTTGCCCTTGAGAATCTCAAGAGCTTCATCAGAATAACCCGGCGCAATAATACCATCAGATACTTCACGAGCAACAAGCTTAGCTGTAGTAGCATCACATTCATCACTTAATGCAATCCAGTCACCAAATGAAGACATTCTGTCTGTACCTCTTGCTCTTGCATATGCACAAGCAAGTGGAGAATCATCAAGACCTTCGATATCATCAACAAAGCAAGCCTTTTTAAGAGAATCAGGAAGTTTAACACCAACTGCAGCAGAAGTAGGACTAACATGCTTAAAAGATGTTGCAGCAGGCATTCCAAGAATATCCTTTATTTCCTTAACAAGCTGCCATGAGTTGAATGCATCAAGGAAATTTATAAAACCTGGTCTTCCGTTGATAATTTCAATTGGAAGTTCAGAACCATCTTCCATATAAATTTTTGAAGGTTTCTGGTTAGGATTACAACCATATTTAAGTTCAAATTCTTTCATTACAATTCTCCTTATACATTCTTGTTAACAATTCTTGACTCAAATTCTCCTGTTGCAAGGTCAATATATCTTATGAAAAGAGAAACTTTATTGTCTTCATTAAGATTTTTCCAAATGATTTCTGTCATTGTATCAATATCGACATCAGGAAGTTCGAGAGTTTTTGGCTCACCCTCAAAACTTGGAAGTGGGTCACCATCACATTTATATGTGTGAATGAATTTTGCTTTACCTGCAAGAGGATTTGAGTATGCAAAGTTATATCTCTGACAAGAACTACCGTCACCATCAGCTGACTTAAGAATTGACATAGCATAATTCATATCACCATTTTCAAGTCTGATGATACCTGAAATTCTTGGAGTATAGTTAGGAACATCATCCTCAAATTCTCGAGTACGAAGTGCCTGTTCAAAAGTCATCTGCTTATCCATAAGCTCGTAAATAGTATCTGTCTGGTCGCCATTAGTAACAATTGTCTTATTACCAAGTACTCTGACAGGATAATAAATAATAAGATGTGGGTCAGTCATTTTTGATTCATCAAAAGCTTTTGTTCTCATCGCATCGCCTTCTGCAACAAAAACTCTGTTACGACTGTTAACACTTCTACCCATAATGAAATAAGCAGTGATAGCCTTTTTGCCATCAGCACTCTTACCGATAATAATACCTCTACCATGATAAGCAAGAGAATTAAGTTCATTTTCAAGTGACTTGATTTCCATTACTCAAACCTCCAATTAATTTATATAAGTTTTACTGTCTTTAACTACAATTTTATCATCACAGAATAACTGAACAGCTTTAGGGAGAATTTTCCACTCAGCTTGTTCCATAATTCTTTTTTGTAAGCTTTCAGGTGTATCATCATCAACTACTTCAACTGCTTTTTGAAGGATAATCGGACCGGCATCACATTCAGCAGTAACAAAATGTACTGTTGCACCAGATACTTTAACACCTTTTTTCAAAGCTTCTTCATGTACATGTAATCCGTAGAATCCTTTTCCGCAAAAAGATGGAATAAGTGCAGGATGCACATTAATCATTTTATTCTTAAAAGCATCACAGACATTTTCATCAAGAATTGTCATAAAACCTGCATATACAATCAAATCTGCTTTTTCTTCTATAAGCAAATCCCTCATTGCACAGCTATATGATGCAATATCATTAAAATCTTTTCTAATAAGAGTTCTTGTTTTGATTCCGTTATTTTCAGCACGAGCAAGAGCATATGCATCAGCTTTTGAAGAAATTACACAAGTAATTTTACCATTACCCAGTTCTCCTCTGTTTTGAGCATCAATAAGAGCCTGAAGGTTTGTACCGCCTCCGGATACAAGAACTGCTATATTCTTACACATTATAAAAGCACCTTCTCGTCGCCTTCAAAAATTTCACCGATTACATATGCATCAATGTCGTTTCCTTTAAGAACTGAAAGAGAAAGTTCAACCTCATCAGCAGGAACTACGATACTCATACCAACACCCATATTATATGTGTTATACATATCGCGTTCAGGAATGTTACCCCATTTAGCAATAACATCAAAGATTGGAAGCACTTTAACTGCAGACTTGTCTATCTTTGCACATAAACCGTTAGGAATAGAACGTGGAATATTTTCGTAAAATCCGCCACCTGTAATATGAGAAATACCCTTTACGTTTACCTTTTCAAGAAGAGCAAGAACAGGCTTAACATAAATCTTTGTAGGTACAAGTAATGCTTCAGCAATACTCTTTCCATTTAATTCGTCACGTTTAACGTAAAGTTCAGGATTATTGTTATCTATATCAAAAACCTTACGACATAAGCTGAAACCATTTGAATGAATACCTGTTGAAGGAAGCGCAATAACAACATCGCCAACAGACATTTTACTGTTATCAATCATTTTTGGTTTATCAACAACACCTACTGCAAATCCAGCAAGGTCATAATCTTCCTCTGGCATTAAACCAGGATGTTCAGCAGTTTCGCCACCGATAAGTGCACAACCTGACTGAACGCAACCCTCAGCAACACCGCCAACAATTTCTGCAATCTTTTCCGGAACATTCTTACCGCAAGCAATATAATCAAGGAAATATAATGGCTTAGCTCCAACACAAATGATGTCATTAACACACATAGCAACGGCATCAATACCAATTGTATCGTGTTTATCCATAAGAATTGCTAATTTAACCTTAGTACCGCAACCATCAGTACCAGAAACAGAAATGGGTTGCTCCATACCAGCAACACAACTCAAATCAAAACAACCGCCGAAACCACCTACATCATCTACTGAACCCTCATTGCGAGTTCTTGCAACATGTTTTTTCATTAATTCTACTGATTTATAACCAGCAGTAATATCTACACCTGCAGCTGCATAGCTTGCAGAGAAAGAATTTTTATGTTCCATACTATAATCTCCTGTGTTATTTCTTATTCTTTTCCGGTCCAACAATATGTACAAATCTTATCAGCCGGAAGTCCTATAGCTTTGATAATCCCATCAATAGATTGGAATTCAAGAGATGTAAAGTGCAATTTCTCACAAATAGCACTTCTTAATTTCTTTCCACGTTCAGTTGTGGAATCGATATAATCATCAATATGCTTGAATCCATCTTCACCTTCGAGTTCTGCGATGGTGCTTCTTGCAATTAATTCCATTTCAGAAGTAGCTCTTGAAAAATTAAGATATTTACAACTATACATAATTGGTGGGCACGCAGAACGAATGTGAACTTCTTTTGCTCCATTCTCATAAAGGAACTCAACAGTTTCACGAAGCTGTGTTCCACGAACGATACTATCATCAACAAAAAGAAGCTTTTTATCTTTAATCAAATCATGAACAGGTATCTGTTTCATTTTTGCAACTCGATTTCTTTCACTTTGATTTGTTGGAGTAAAACTTCTTGCCCAAGTCGGAGTATATTTTATAAAAGGACGAGCAAATTGAATTCCACTTTCATTGGCATATCCGATTGCATGAGGTGTACCGGAATCGGGAACACCACTTACATAATCAATATCCTGTGCTATATGATTTTCTTTGTCATTCTGAGCAATAATCTTACCATTTCTGTATCTCATAACTTCAACATTAACACCTTCATAACAGGATGTTGAATAACCATAATATGACCAAAGAAAAGCGCATATCTTCATTTCTTTACCAGATTCTCTCAAAACATTAACAGAATCAGCAGTAAGTTCTACAATTTCACCAGGACCAAGCTCTTTATAATCAAGATATCCTAATTTTTTGTATGCAAAATCTTCAAAAGAAATACAATATCCATCATCACGTTGTCCAATTAAAACGGGAATTCTTCCTAATCTGTCACGTGCCGCAATGATTGTACCATGATTTGTCAAAATAAGAATTGAAGCAGTACCTTCAATTAAACTCTGAGCATATGTAATTCCTTCCGCAAAACTATCTTTTTGGTTAATCATTGCAGCAACGAGTTCGGTTGAGTTAATACCATCATTTGTCATTGCACCGAAATGACCACCATTTGTAAAAAGATAATCTTCAACAAGCTTTTCTTTATTATTGATTAATCCAATAATACAAATTGCATACAAACCAAGCTTTGAACGAACAAGCAAAGGCTGTGCATCAGAGTCACTGATGCAACCTATTGCTGAATTACCTTTCATCTGGTTTGAAATATTCTCAAATTTTGTTCTGAAAGGTGAATTTTCAATTTTATGAATTTTTCGTTGTAATCCTTTTTTCTCATCGTAAGCGGCTAAGCCACCTCGACGAGTACCAAGATGTGAGTGATAGTCAGTTCCGAAAAATACATCTAATACAGTATCATTCTTACTGACCGCGCCAAAGAAACCACCCATTTAAATTCTCCTTATGCAAAGAAAAGTTCTGAAAGTGTCATTGGGTCAATATACTGACCATCTTTATAAACACGCATATTACCTGATGCGATTTCGTCGATAAGCATTACATTACCATCTGGGTCGTAACCAAATTCGAATTTGATGTCATAAAGAACAAGTCCTTTTTCCTTAAGGTCATCAGCAACAATCTGAGTAATATCCTGAGTCATCTTTTTAATATCCTCATACTGTTTGTCAGTCATAACACCAAGAGCAACAAGAGCATCTTTGATTACAAGTGGGTCACCCTTAGCATCATCTTTGAATGTCATTTCAACATATGCAGGAAGGTCTGCACCATCTTCAATATAATCACCATAACGACGAATAAAGCTACCAACAGCCTTATGACGACAAATTACTTCAAGACCATGACCGAATACCTTAGCAGGAAGGACTTCCATTGTTGTATCTTCAAGATTTGCACTAACGTAATGTGTCTTGATACCTGCTGCATTAACTTTTTCAAAGAAATAAATTGACATACGAAGGTTTACATCACCAACACCATCAATTGTAAGACCTACTGAATTTTCACCTGGGTCAAAAACACCGTCTTTACCTGTACAATCATCTTTAAATTTAAGAAGACAGTTGCCGTTTTCGAGTTTAAATACGTCCTTTGTTTTACCTGTGTAAATCTTTTCCATTATTTTTTGCTCCTTTAATATAAATATAAGTTTTTATGAATTTAATTTAGACATTACGTCTGCATCTTTTTTAAGAACAACTTCAGCTGCATCTTTTCTCATCTTATCAAGCTTATCTGCAAGTTCTTTATCTTCTACTGCAATAATCTGTGCAGCAAGAAGTGCAGCATTGGCACCACCATTTATTGCAACAGTTGCAACAGGAATACCTGAAGGCATCTGTACTGTTGAAAGAAGTGCATCCATACCATCAAGATACTGAGAAGCACACGGAATACCGATAACCGGTAATGTTGTGTTAGCAGCAATAGCACCTGCAAGATGAGCAGCCATACCTGCGGCACAAATCAACGCACCATAGTCATTGCTTCTTGCACTAAGAGCAAAATCACGAGCCTGTTCAGGTGTTCTGTGTGCTGAATAAATGTTAACTGTATATGGGATACCTAAATCATCCAAAACAGCTGTTGCTTTTTTAATGATTGGAAGGTCGCTATCGCTTCCCATTAAAATTCCTACTTTTTTCATAATTACCTCCTAAAAAAGCATAAATGGACAGTCCTATCCTTAAAAATATAAGTAGAACTGCCCAGACGGTCGGCTAAAAAAATCCCGTGCTCCTCTGTGGTGCTCCACACATTTCCGTCAGTTACACGGTATATTAAATTTAACACAAATATTATAATATAATTTGATATTTAATGTCAATTAAACCGCAAAAATCGTATGCCGAAATTTCGACAATTTTAGAATAAATTTTTGTGTATTATTTTGCTCTGCTTTCACAATAAAGACAACGATACACTCTATTTTCCTTATCTCTTAATGTAAAAATATGCGGAAGTTCCTGCTCAACAGTTGTTATACAACGAGGATTTTTACATTTAATCACATTTTCAACTCTTTCAGGAAGAATTGTTGCATATCTTTTTGCTATTTTGGAATCTTCAATAATGTTAACTGTAGCACCCGGGTCAAGATATCCCAAAGCATCTAAATCCAATTCAATAACTCTATCAATCTTTATAATATCTTTTTTTCCCATTTTAACACTATCAGCATTTTTAATAAGTGCAACTTGACAGTCAATTTTGTCAAGACCTAAAAAATTGTAAAGAGCCATACCCTTTCCGGCTGTGATATGGTCAATAACGATTCCGTCTTTAATTTGTCCGATAATCATTTATTTTACCTCCAACAATTTCATTATAAGTGCCATTCTTATATATTTACCATTATTAACCTGTCTGAAATAACATGCACGCGGGTCCTTATCAACAGCAACCGAAATTTCATTTACTCTTGGAAGAGGATGCATAACACATAAATCTTGTTTTGCAGTGACAAGCTTCTGTGGAGTAAGAATATAACTGTCTTTCAGACGAATATAATCCTGTTCATTAAAGAAACGTTCGCGTTGAACTCTTGTCATATATAAAATATCGAGTTCAGGCATTGCATCTTCAAGAGATGTTGTTTCTACATATTCAAGATTTTTTGCCTCAAGTTCAGTTTGTTTAATATATTCAGGCACCTTTAATTCATCAGGAGAAATAAGAACAAATTTTACATTTTCATACCTTGACATAGCCCCAATGAGAGAATGAACAGTTCTTCCAAACTTCAAGTCTCCACAGAAACCTATTGTAAGATTATCAAATCTACCTTTTTCTCTCTGAATTGTAAGTAAATCAGTAAGTGTCTGTGTAGGATGATTGTGACCACCATCACCTGCATTGATTACTGGAATATCCGTGTTTATAGAAGCGACCATAGGTGCTCCTTCTTTTGGATGACGCATTGCAATAATATCCGCATAAAATCCTACTGTTTTAATAGTATCTGCAACGCTCTCACCTTTTGCAGAAGAAGAACTTTGTGCTTCAGAAAACCCAAGAACATTACCACCAAGACTAAACATAGCAGATTCAAAACTAAGTCTTGTTCTTGTGGATGGTTCAAAGAAAAGAGTTGCAAGGATTTTTCCTTTACATTTCTCAGAATATTTAGCAGGATTATCTATAATATCATTTGCAACCGCAATAAGTTCATCAATTTCATCTTCA
>JAZNTF010000134.1:0-7933 GCA_045591625.1 Candidatus Fimenecus sp. | reverse complement strand
AGAACGACATGGCTACGATCCGACTTGCTTACAAAGAAAAAGTGTTTATAAAAGCCCTCTAATTTTCACCATACTTTGCATTTTGATGATTGTGTTTTTCATCGGATCATCTGCACCGGACGTTATGATTGGTTTTTCTTTCGGTATGTTTTTAATCGGTGCCGTTTCGCATATTAAAGGAATTCGAGCATATAGTAAAGCATGGAAAAACAGCACAGAACGAATTTGCAAATCAGTATACGAATATAAAGTTTTTGAAAATTATATAGGTGTTAATATCTATCGCGAAAACGAAAGAATTCGCGAATCAAAATGCTTCTTTACGGATATTGAGCAAATCCAGCAGTTTGGCAAATGGCTTTTCTTACAATTCGGTGGGCAGTCGTTTATTATACGAAAAAGCGATTTAAAAGAAAACTCCGCATTTTATTCATATATGTATAAAAATCCATCGAAAATAATGGAACCCCCAGTTTCGAATAAGTGGAGAACGATATCAATCATTTTATTCGTTGCTTCTCTTTTATCGATAATGGGTGCGTTGGCTTTGGTTGGGGCAGTATCAAATGCAAATGGGCTATTTGTTGAAAATATGTGGTTATTCTTTTTATTAACCCCTATTCCAATCGCGTCGATTATTTTTGGCTTTGTATTAAAATCAAAGGGATACAAATACAAGAAAAACATAATAGTTGGATTTATAATGACATTTTTTCTATGTATATACGGTTCGTTCACCTTTATGTTTTAATGATATCTTTTTCGGCGCGACGTGCCAAATCCGATACCACTATTGATACAATTTTTGCCAGTAGTGGTATCGTTGTTTTACTGGGAAAACACATCCGTATATCCATAAAAAAGACTACACAGGAAATTAATCTTGTGTAGTCTTCTTTTTATTAGATTTTACTTTTAGCTTTTATACAACTTAATAGTGCACAACACCACATTCGCAAGTTTTATTTAAACCGAAGAGTTTGTTGAAGAAATTGATGATTCTCCAGAAGAAACCTAAAATACCACCTTTATGACAATTGTGATCACATCCTACTGATGGGTCAAGAAGCTCATTACAATCATCACAATATCCGTCGCCATCATTGTCTGCATGATTGCATTCCGGCTCAGATGGATTTGTTAAGTCTTCAGAAGTCAGGATATAAATGCTGAAATGGTCTGTTGTGAATACCATATAGCCATCTTCATAAACAGCATTCATATTTGTGTATGTACCGTCATCTTCTGCACGATATACTGAGAGTCCGTTTGCATCCATATCAGCAGGTACAGGAATCTTAACTGTTACTTGACCGTTTGGTTGAACCTCTGCTCCATTATTTTCTAATTTAATATCAAATGTAATTGAATCTTCTGTTGTTTCAACTATTGTTACATTAATTTCTGTGCCTTCAGGAAGAACTTCCTCATTTTCAGGTACTATAACAACGTCTGTAATTTCAACAACAGGGATAAATTCTTGTTCAACAAGAGTTTCACCACATACAGCACACTTTTTACCTTCTGTTAAACCGGTTGTTGATGTTGTCGGAGCAACTGCAGGAATAATTTCCTCTGTATGACCTAATGCATCTACAAAATCTGCAACATAAGTGTCACCACAGTCACAAGTATATGTTGTGTAGCCTTCTTCTGTACATGTTGGAGCTGTTACAACTGCATTATGTTCGTGTATGCAGTAATTATAATGAATTGTTGCATTTAAAAGTGCTGTGTTATTGTCGTTAATTATTATCTTGTTCCACATTGCTTCTGAGCCTATATAATAAACGTCTGTAAGATTAGTACATCCCTCAAAAGCTGAAATACCAATAGTTGTTACAGAATCGGCAAGAATTACGCTTGTTAAAGCAGTAAATTTGTAGAATGCTTGGTCGGATATTCCTGTTACACCTTCATCGATAACAACCTGTTTAATATCATTCTTAAACGCTAACCATGGACGATTATCAATAGCATAAATAATCGATTCAATTACACTATACTCATACATATCTCCCGTGCCGGAGATTGTCAATGTGCCTGTCGTTTCATCATAGCTCCATGTAAGGTTCATATCACATTCACCTGATGTTACATGCTCTATTTCAGCATCTGCTTCAGCATAGTGAATTGTAGCCTTTGAAAGTGGGTTAGTAAGTCCGAAACCTGTTTTTCGTATCTGATTCCACTGTGATTCAGAGCCACCGTAGTAAACATCACTGATAGGTGTGCCATAGAAAGTATAATAATTCATCTCTATCAATGTAACAGGTATTGTAATTGTTAAAATTCCTGTATTACGGAATGCTTCTTCACCGATTGCAACTACATATTTACCCATTTCGACCTGAGTAAGGTTACTACAACCATTGAACAATCCACTTTCAATTACAAGAAGGCTATCAGGAAGCTTTACGGAATGAAGCGTCCTACATTCTGAAAAAGCACATTCACCAATTTTTGAAACACCCTCAGGAATGCTTACTGACCTAAGAGCAATACATTCTGAGAAAGCATAACTATCAATCATACTTACAGTACTTGGAATTTTAATTGAAGTAAGGCTTTCACAACCAAAGAATGCTCTGTAACCGATTATTCTGAGACCTTCTGAAAGGTTAACCTCATTAAGCATATAGCAACAATAGAAAGCAGCGTTGCCAATAGTTTTCACACTTCCCGGAATTGTCACTTTGCGAAGGAATGAACAATTTTCAAAGGCAATATCACCAATTGAAGTTACGCCGTCTTTTATTTCAATCTCTTTTATTAATGAAGTAATACCGTACCATGGTGTATATTCATAATTACCACCACTACCGTAATCATACATATCACCTGAACCGGTAATTGTAAGTTTACCTGAAAAGTCATCAAAATACCAATTGAGGTTATCACCACATGTGCCGGACATTGATGCGTAACTGTCGGAATATTTAAGGTGTAATTCTGCATTTGTAAGGGCAGTGTTATTTTCACCTATTGCGATTTCATTCCACTGTGCCTGTGTGCCTCTGTAATAAACATCAGTAAGCTTATCACAGTTTAAAAATGCCTCTTTTTCGATTGTCTTTACACCGTTGCCGATTGCTATCATTTTAAGTCTGATACAACCGCTGAATGCACCCTCACCAATGGTTTCAACACTGTTAGGAATATCAACACTTTCAAGATATGTACAGCCATAAAAAGCAAGGTCGTCAATTACTTTTACTGTATCAGGAATTACCACGGATGTAATACGTGTTACATCCTTAAAAGCAGAAGGACCAATTTCAACAACTGTATATCCGTCAATTTGTGCCGGTATTGTAATTTCTGAACCGGAAGTATTATAGCTTGTAATTCTGATTGTTTTGTAAATTTCAGAAATTACCTCGTATGAAAATTCTGTCTTGTTTTCACCAAAGTACATTTTTGCATTGAAAATAGGCTCGTTTCCGGTTCCACCATAATCTTCTACAAATTCAACAGAAGCCCATTCAATAGCATTACCTTTAAAGTGAACTTCTTCAAGAGCATTACAATTATAGAAGGCATAATACATAACGGTTGATAAGCTTCTGCCAAATGTTATACACTTAAGATTTGAGCAACCATAAAATGCATTTTCACCAATTTCTTTTATATTATCAGGAAGAATTACCTCTTCAAGATAAATAGCATTCATAAACGCATTCATTTCAACAACCATCATAACTGTTTGATAGTTTTCAATAGTAGGTGCTGTATAGCTCTTTCTTGTGTTACCTATCGGATACTGAATAAGTACTGACTTATCCTTATTGAACAATACACCATATTCATCATTTGAATAATTAGGATTATTACTGTCAACATCTATGCTTTCAAGACTTGAACATCCTTTGAAAACAGAGCTACCGATTTCAGTTACACTTGCAGGAATTGTGATAGTTTTAAAACTTGTGCAATTGTAGAACGCAAGACTATCAATTGTTGTTAAATCAGAAGGAAGTGTAATTCCCTCAAGAGCACTACAATATTCAAATGTACCGTTTGCAAGAGTTGTAAGTGTACTTGGTAAAGTAACATCTTGTAACGCGGTGCATTTATAGAACATATACTCTCCTGTTGTTGTAATTCCTTCAGAGAATGTAACCTTTTCAAGAGAATCACAAGAAGCGAATATATAGTATCCCATTGATGAAACACTTCCGGGAACTGTAACCTCTGTTAAAGCATCACAATCTTCAAAAGCAGAAGAATTGATACTTGTAATTCCGATTTTAAGTTTTAGTTGATTCAATGCTGAACAACCTTTAAAAGCAGAAGTACCAATCTTTTCAACTGCACTCGGAATTATAACTGTTGTAAGCTGGTCACAGTTATAGAAAGCATAAGCATTAATTGTTGTTACATCCTTAGGAATTGTAAGACTTGTAACAAGCTGATTGTTAATATAGAGTTTGCCGCTTAAATACATAGGCTGAGATTCAACATCAGCAAATGAAATGCCACACCAATCTGTAATTGTACCCTTAAAGTATATATTTTCAACTGCTTTACAGCCGTAGAATGCATCGTTTTCAAATGCCTTCATACTGCTTGGAATTGTAAGGTTTTTCAATGCAGTACAACCATAGAACATATCCTCAAATACAGTTGTTGCTCCGTCAGCAAATATAACAGTTTCAAGTTCTTCACAATATCTGAAAACATTTTCACCAAAGGTTGTAATACCTGCAGGAATTGTTATGCTTACAAGACCTGAATCATAGAACGCATTTGTTCCGATTGATGTTACTGTACTTGGTAATACAATTTCCTTCAAAGCATTGCAATCTCTGAACACATTTGCATCAATTGTTGTTAAACCTTCAGGAAGAGTAACACTTTCAACACCTGAATCATAGAATGTACTTGCAAAAAGTCTTTGAACTTTTGAAGGGATTACAATAGTTTTAAGTGCTGAACAATACCTAAATGCACCCATACCAATTTCAGTTACACCTTCAGGAATATTTATATTTTTTAATTTACGACAATATTCAAATGCATAACCTCCAATTGTCTTCAGTGTACTTGGAAGTGTGAGTGTTTCAAGCTTATCCACATAGAAGAACGCTTCTCTGCCAATAGATGTAACACCCTCAGGAATTTCTACGCTGGTAATCTCTGTACTCTGATAGAACAAGCCTTCCGAAATTTCCTTTAAGCTCTTTGAAAGCTTGACGGTTTTAAGTCTACCACAATATCTGAATGTTTCTTTACCAATTGATGTTACAGTGTCAGGAATTTCAATATTTGTCAGATAATTACAATTACAAAATACCTGATTTCCGATTGTTTCAAGACCGTAAGGCAATTCAATGCTTTCAAAACTGCCATAATAGAATGCACTATTACCAATTGACTTCAATGTGCTTGGGAGAATAATAGTCTTAAGGTTACTAAATTCTTTCTTTGCATAATCACTACTGAAAGCACCATTACCGATAGTTGTTACACCCTCATCAACAACAACTTTTACAATGTCGTTTGCATAGAAATACCATGGCTGTTCACCGGTCTTGAAATCGTACATAGCACCTGTACCGGTAATTGTAAGTGTTCCTGTTTCAGTATTAAAGCTATAAGAAACATTTTCACCACACATATTTGAATATGCAATTTCCTTTGGCTCAATTGTGTACATACCACAATGTAAGCACTGTTCACCCTCTGACCAACCGGATGTTGTTTGTGTTGGTGCAATTGCAGGGATAGTAACCAATTGCTTATGTTGATAAGTGTCAGATTTTTCTATTCTAACATAGTCACAATTTTTGCAAGTGTATTTTTTTGCAGAAATTTCACAGCCTGTTGGTTCTATATTTTCAACAGTACAATTATGGAGTTTTGCTTCAACATAATTACCAACAAATACATTACCACAATCACTACATGTGTATGTTGTATAGCCCTGTGTTTCACAACCTGCAGGAGTTACCACTATATCATTTTCGTAGTTATGTGTATGACCGTTTTCTTCATTGAAAAACAGGTTTTTCTGAGTCATAAAATGGTTACCGGAAGAAATTGAAACTTTATTCCATTCTTCCTCTGTACCTAAGAAGTAAACATTTCTAATTTTTGTACAACCATAGAATGCGTTAGAATGAATTTCTTTTACGCTGTTTGGTATTCTTATGTATAAAAGTGATGTATCGTTTTGGAATGCACGAGAGCGAATTTCTGTTACAGTATCAGGAATTACAACTTCTTTAAGATTAGTACACTTATAAAATGCATATGTGCCAATTGTTGTGACACCTTCTTTAATTATGACTGTTTTGATAGAAGACATGTAGCTATTCCATGGTGGAAGCTCACCATTTGTAGAATCGCTATAATCGCCCATTGTGCCCTTACCGTAAATTGTAAGAGTTTTTGTTTCTTCGTCATAAATCCAATCACTGTATTTACCGGCAGGATAAGGAGAAATTTCTTCACCTGTTACAGAAGAATATATTGCTGAATTCTTTAAAGGGTCATTGTTTTCAGCTATATCAATTTTATACCAAGTATCATAATCTTTTGGATAATATACTTCTTCAATAGCAGTACAACCTGCAAATGCACCTTTTTCAATTGCCTTAACACTTTCAGGAATTGTTACTGTCTTAAGCTTTGTGCAATATGCAAAGGCTTCAATGCCGATTATTTCTACGCCCTCAGGTATGGTTATGGATGTAATAGATGTACATCCGTAAAATGCCATCTCGGCAATTCTCTTGGTACCTTCTTTAATCTGCACATCACCTGTTAATGTGTTTTTTGCAGCAATTAAATAATCTCCGATATACAAGAAGTCATCTGTCCAGTTTTCTGCATTGTTATAAAATTCAGTACCACTAAATGCCCAAGCAGAAACTCTGCTTGTTGTTGAAAGTGTGATATTTGCGAGTTTATCAGAATTCGCAAAAGCACTTTTTTCTACATTTACACCTGACGGAATTGTTACATTTGTAAGTGAATCACACTCAGAAAATACATAAGAACTTATAGTTGTAAGACCACTGCCTAGTGTAAGATTTGAAAGAGCAGTACAACCATTAAAAGCATAAATATCAATTGTTTTAACACTATCAGGAATTTCAATACCCGTAAGAGAAGTGCAACCATTAAAAGCATAATTACCGATAGTTGTTACACCATCAGGGATAACTATATTTGTAAGAGTGTTACAATTGTTGAAAGCATATGGAGAAATAGTTGTTACTGTTTCAGGAATTTCATAGCTTGTTGCAGTGTTACCTGCAGGATAGCTTATAAGTGTTGTTTTGTCCTTATTGAAAAGAACACCGTATTCATCACTTGAATATGTTGTGTTATTTTCATCAACAATTATGCTTGAAAGACCGGCACAGCCTTTAAATGCCCAATCACCAATTGATGTTATACCTGCAGAAATTGTTATGCTTGTAAGTGCTTTACAGTTTTCAAAAGCAGATGAACCAATTTTTGTTACTGTTGAAGGTATATTAACATTTACAAGTTCGGCACAACCAGTAAAAGCACGTTCAGGAATTGATGTTATTCCTTCCGGAAGCTGAATAGATGTAAGAGCTTTACATGAATTAAATGCTGTTCTGCCGATTTTTGTTACAGTATCAGGAATTGTAATGCTTGTCACCTTTCCAAAACTGTAAAAAGCACACTCACCGATTGAGGTTACCCCATCAGAAACAACTACCGTTGTAATTTTGTCTTCGTAGTTTTCCCATGGGCGGTTAGTATAACCATAATTTTTCATGTCTCCTGTACCGGAAATGGTAAGAACATATGATGAACTATTATAAGTCCATATGAGATTATCACCACAAGTGCCGGTATATGTAGCAGCACTTACCGTGATTGGAAATGTAGACAAAACCATTAAAATTGCAAGAATAATGGATATTGCCTTTGTAATTTTTTTCATAACAAT
>JAZNTF010000133.1:0-7471 GCA_045591625.1 Candidatus Fimenecus sp. | reverse complement strand
GACGAGGCAAGACACGGTAAGGCTTTTGAGGGTCTTCTTAAAAGATACTTTAACTAATCCCCTATTCTTATAAATATACTATTACGAGTGGCTTAACGGTCACTCGTATTTTTTTGTTTGTAAATATATCCTCTGTTAATTATAGTCTTAAATCTGTTTCAAAAGGAACTCTGATGAATATATCGTATGAAGAAATATTTGATTATTTAGATAACGATGAAGTATATTTTATGTTTCGCATACCACATAAATCCATTACAGAAGTTTTTAAGCAGCGTACAAAAGTCGGCAACTTTTTGACCAGAATCAGAGATATGATTATGTCTCCCATTATTTCAGAGAATTACTGTTATTCCGTAAGAATCAACGAATCCAGACTGCTTACGAAAGAAATCAACAGTGTTGGTGCTTTCCACAGACAAAAACTCAAAAAAGCAGTTGTAACAATTTCAATAGCTGATGACTATGAAATCAACGATGTTGCTTGCTATAAAATCAGAAGACTTAAAGAAGAACTATACAAAAACTTTCTTCCGTCATCATTCAATAACGAAAACATTGTTACATATCAATGGCAGCAAAGCCGGGAGAATAATTTAAAAGGACAATTTAACTTTTACTTAAATCTATCTCGCAACGCTATTAGTCCGATAAGTATTTTTGTTTATATGTTCATCATAGTTTTTCTCAATGCTTTAGGTGGAATGATGTGGGATGCAATGAAAGCAATTTATGCGTTTATTATGCATTAATTAAGATAATGGAGGTAGCAGAATGAAGCTTTTAGTTCCGATTTTCCTGAACTGTGTTTTTGTTACTGTTTTTTATTTACTGGAGAAAAGAACTGGTTTCAAAAAATTCAATTATGTCTTAAAACAAATTTTAATCGGTGTTGTTTTCGGCGGTTTATCTGCATTTGCATCAAGCTAACTTCTCCCCTTAAATATTATTCTGCTTGGCAAGAATATAACGAACTTGTAAAAATAGTTTTTGAAAGGAATTATTAATATGAAAAATATTGATTACAGAATTGATAAAGATATTTTATATATAAATATTGACGGAAAAATAGATGCAACAAGCGCACCAGAAATTGAAGAAAAAAATCAACGCAATAAGAAATGCAAATCAGAATCTTCACACCGTTCTTGATGCCGATAACCTCGAGTATATTTCAATTGCAGGTCTTCGAGTAATGCTTCGTTTGAGAAAATCGGAGCCAAATCTTGCAATAATCAATACTTCACCCGAAGTATACTCCGTCTTTGAAATGACAGGCTTTACCGAAATGATGAAAATCGAAAAAACATATCCGAGAATCAGTATTGAATGTTGTGAATTTATCGCAAAAGTGCTAACGGTGCTGTATATCGCTATGACGATGAAACTATCGTAAAGGTATACTTTAATCGTGATGCTCTTCCTGAAATTATGCCGGAACGTGAAAATTCAAGAAGAGCTTTTGTTCTAGGTGTAAACACAGCCATACATTGGTGTTCTGATATAAAAAAGATTTTATAAATAAATGCTTGTTTCAAAGAAGGCTCGCGGAAAAACGAATTGGCGCAATATGTTATCAACAATCTTGATGGAGAACTAGAGATTGTTAATTTATATGAAGAGAACATAAAACCTCTAGATAAGCAGACCCTTTTAAAAAGGGATAATCTGTTGAAATCAGGACAAATAAATGATGATTTTCTAAAGCTAGCAAGGCAGTTTGCATCAGCAGATATAATCGTAATTGCTGCACCACATTGGGACCTTCTTTTCCCAGCAGTTCTTCGAATTTATCTTGAAAATATTACCGTTTGCGGAATCACATTCCGATATTCTGAAAAAGGAATTCCCGTCGGGCTATGCAAAGCTGAGAAGTTGTATTATATTACAACCTCAGGAGGGTTTATCAATGAAAACAATTTTGGATTTGATTATATAAAAGCACTTGCTACAACACTATTTGGAATAGGAACTGTTCAATTCTTTTCAGCAGAGGGACTTGATATAGATGGTGCTGATATCAGTCAAATATTACAACAAGCAAAGGAAAATGCAGTTAAAACTATAATCACACAAACAAATAAAGTTGATGATTGACTTTTATATACAGTATTACACAAATAAATAGTATAAGAAAAAACTGATTTCGTAGTTACGAAATCAGTTTTTTTACAATCTAAATATTGTTTAAAACATAAGTTTTTGCAATATATGTATTTTATAATAACTGTTATGTTTATAGATAAAAAATTATCACTTCAATAATCTGCATTTATTGTTTCTATCAGTAATTAAAATAATAAGTTCTTTTGACATATTAGTGATATTTTCAGAATCATTATTTTTGACTGCATTTGAAAATTCTGAAAACTTAATGTTTATCTGAGCTTCAAGAGCTGCAAGATTAGCATTACTCATTGGATCAGAATAGCGAATAGTTTCGTAAACCTTTTTGCATTCTTTTTGTGCAACAGGTGTCTCAGCTTGACTCATAAGAGTTTCTGCATCAGTTGCAAGTGCTTTAATAAAGAATGTCTGAGATTTAACCTTATCATTAATTTCACTAACTAAATCAGCAGCAAGACTTGCTTTTGAAACAGCAATTGCAGTAAAACCAAGAACAGCGAAACAAAGAATAACACCTATCCAACTTGGGAAGCCAGGCACTACCATACAAATAATTCCGAAAACAAGTGTTAAAATGAGTCCTGTGCGACTTACTGAAAGCATGGAAATATTATAGAAAAGTTTTTTAAGATTTTCTTCTTTAAGAGAAAAGTAACCGGTAACAAGTTGTCCGATAAAAGCAAGTGTGATAAAAGCATATCCTATCCAGAAAGAACCATTTCTCTGATTTTCTCCAACTAATTCACTTGGTAAAGCAAAAACAACACCATTAAAAATTGCTAAAGATATTCCCCAAAGAATAGCATAAATTTTAAAATTTTTATTCATTTAAAACTACCTCCGAATCATATTTTTTCGCCACATTCAAGGCAAAATTTTGCACCAGGAACAATATCAGCACCACATTTAACGCATTTTATAACAAGAGGTGTACCACATTCCATACAGAATTTACCTTTTTTTGTTTTATTTCCACATGATGGACAAATAATTTCGTCGTCATCAATTTTCTCTATCTTTTTTCCGCACTCAAGACAGAATTTTGAATTTTCAACTATCTCACTCTTACAATGTGGGCAAATCCTTTTAGCTTTCGGTTCTTCAGTTGGAGTTACTCCAAATCCATTAAACATATTGCCTAGTTGACCACTCATAGCACCAGCTGCAGCCATACCAACTCCAAGACCAATCACATCTCCGGCTACACCACCGCCGCTTCCACTGATATTCATATTGCCAATACCTTCTGCGTATGCCTTCTGAACCTCAGCCTGAAGAACATCTTTTTCAGTGTATCCTTTAGCACGCATAACTTCTGCTTCAGCAAATCCGGCAAATTTAGCAGTCTGAGCTTCGGTTTGTGCCTTTATAAGGTCTCTTTCGGCCTGACGACGTTCGATTTCAGTCTGTGTAGTTTCTTTTTCAAGCACAGCTTGTCTTTCAGCTACTGTAACGGTTGCAGCAGCCTCAGCCATTGTAACCTTAATATCCGTTTCTGCCTCAACCATCTTCTTCTGTAAAGAAATAGTATGTAATTCACGAATACGTTTAAAATTAGGGTCACTTTCAGGTAAAACAACAGTATTAACATAAAATTCAGGAATTGTAAGACCATATTCTTCAAAACCAGGAACTATGCTATTTTTCAAAACTGCTGACAACAAACCGAGATTCTCATCTATTTCAAGAATATCAATATTATTAGCCTTAATACAACTCGAAAGATTTGTTTTTACAACAGTTGAAATCAATGGACGAAATGAAGCAGAAAGTGATTTTGTAAAACCGTTACCCTGTTCATTCCATGCTATTCCATTTGTTGTACCAACAACCTTTACAAGAAATTTTCTTGAGTCAGAAACCATAAGATTCATCTCACCGGATGCACCGATTTCCAATGGAACGCCATATGTCGGCTCAAGAAAACGAACCTTACTATCAGTACCCCACTTCACAGCCATCTGTACTGTTTTATTTATGAAATAAACCTCACAGTGGAACGGAGTATCCCCTCCGGTAGTACGATTTAAAAATTTTCCTACTTTAGGAATATTTTCTGTTTCAAGTGTATAACGACCAGGTCCAAACAAATCAAGTGCCTGACCATTCATAAAAAATATAGCTTCTTGTGATTCGTGAACAATGAGCTGAGTTAAACTATTAAAATCTTCACAAGGATGCTTCCAAATAAAGGTGCTGTTATCACCCTCATATTTAATAATCTCTGCAATGTTTGCCATTGATAGACCTCCTTATAACAGATAACATAAATTGCAAATTTAATAATTAAAATATTCATTTTAATACTATCATTACTAAAAACAATTGTCAACAAAAACAGACAGTATTTTACACAATATATGAATATAAAAAAGCAGATACAAAATGTATCTGCTAAATTATTATGAGAACCAATTACTTATAATATCTTTTTTAAATAGTGTCCTGTATATGATTTCTTGCATTTAGCAACTTCTTCAGGTGTTCCGCATATAACAATTTTACCACCCTTATCCCCGCCTTCGGGTCCTAAATCGACTATATAATCAGCTGTTTTTATAACATCCAAATTATGTTCAATTACAACAATTGTATTACCTGAATCAACAAGGCGTTGAAGGACTTCTATCAGTTTATGAACATCTGCCGAATGAAGTCCCGTGGTAGGTTCATCAAGTATATAAATTGTCTTCCCTGTAGAACGTTTAGAAAGCTCTGTAGCAAGCTTAACACGTTGTGCTTCACCACCTGAAAGCGTAGTCGCAGATTGGCCTAATTTAACATATCCTAAACCAACATCATATAAAGTCTGAAGCTTACGTTTGATTTTAGGAATATGATTAAAGAATTCCAACGCCTCTTCAACTGTCATTTCAAGGACATCATAAATGCTTTTACCCTTGTACCTAACTTCAAGTGTTTCTCTGTTATATCTTGCCCCATTACAAACTTCACAAGGAACATATACATCAGCAAGGAAATGCATTTCAATCTTTAAAATACCATCACCTTCACATGCTTCACATCTTCCGCCTTTAACATTAAATGAAAATCTGCCTGAATTATATCCACGGATTTTAGCATCCTGAGTTGATGCAAACAATTCACGGATATCTGTAAATACACCTGTATACGTTGCCGGGTTTGAACGAGGTGTTCTGCCAATTGGAGATTGGTCAATATCAATAACTTTATCGAGATTTTCTAATCCGGACATTGATTCAAATTTGCCTAAAGGTTTCTTTGCATTATTTAATTCGTTAACAAGATTTTTATATAATATTTCATTGATTAACGATGATTTACCTGAACCAGACACACCTGTAACACAATTGAAGCAACCAAGAGGAAAATCAACATTAATATTTTTAAGATTGTTTTCCTGAGCGCCAAAAACTGATAAGAAATTACCTGTATCTTTTCTTCTAATTTGAGGAACAGGTATTTTTCTTTCACCGGAAAGATATTTACCTGTGATAGACTCTTTACATTTAATTATATCATCAACTGTACCTGCACAAACAATTTCACCACCATGTACACCTGCACCGGGACCGATATCAACGATATAATCCGACTCTCTCATTGTGTCTTCGTCGTGCTCAACAACAATCAATGTATTACCTAAATCACGAAGACCTTTAAGTGTTTCGAGTAATTTATTATTATCTCTCTGATGCAAGCCGATGCTTGGTTCATCAAGAATATATACAACACCCATAAGTGATGAACCGATTTGTGTAGCAAGTCTGATTCGTTGACTTTCACCACCTGAAAGAGTACCAGATGTTCTTGAAAGTGTTAAATATTCAAGACCAACATTATGAAGGAAGCTCAACCTACTTTTTATTTCTTTTATAATTGATTCAGAAATGAATTTTTCTTTATCTGTCAATTCTAAATTATCTATAAAATCTAATGCAGAAACAATTGACATATCACAGAATTGACTGATATTTTTACCACCAACTGTGACAGATAGAATTTCAGGCTTTAACCTTGTTCCGTTACAATCAGGACAACTACAAGCTGTCATTACCTGCTCTATTTCCCATTTAGCCCAGTCACTTGTTGTTTCCTTATATCTTCTTTCAAGATTATTTATAATTCCTTCAAATTCAGACATATAGGTTCCTGAGCCATAAATAGTTGAACGAGTCATTTTCATTTTATGGTCTGTACCATATAAAATCGCATTAATACCCTCTTTTGAAATATCTTTTAAAGGTGTTTTAAGTGTGAAACCATACTCTTTACCAATTGCATTATAATACATGGCAGAAATAGAGCCTTTTTCGGCTTTTCCCCAACCTGAAGCACAAATACCACCTTCACTTATAGAAAGGTTCTTATTTGGCATTACGAGGTCAGGACTGACTTTCATAAATGTTCCCAAACCTGTACAAGTTGGACAAGCACCATACGGATTATTAAAAGAAAACATTCTTGGAGATAATTCATCAATACTGATTCCATGTTCAGGACAAGCATAATTGAGTGAATATAGATATTCTTTATCACCAATTACATCAATAATGACATTACCGCCTGAATGTGATGTGGTTGTTTCAATCGAATCTGCAAGTCGAGTTCTTATTCCATCTTTGACAACAAGTCTGTCAACAATAATATCAATAGTGTGCTTAAATGTCTTTTTAAGCTTCATATCCTCAACAAGTTCTGTAATTTCTCCATCAATTCTGGCTCTTACAAAACCTGCTTTTAATGCATTTGCAAGTTCTTTTGCATGCTCACCCTTTTTACCACGAACAACAGGAGCAAGAATCTGGAATTTTGTTCCCTCAGGTAAACTTAAAATACTATCAACAATCTGGTCAACTGTCTGCTGTTTAATTTCCCTACCACAAACCGGACAATGAGGAATACCGATTCGGGCATACAACAAACGAAGATAGTCGTAAATTTCTGTTACAGTACCAACCGTTGAACGAGGATTTTTTGATGTAGTTTTCTGGTCGATAGAAATTGCCGGTGAAAGCCCCTCGATTGATTCTACATTCGGTTTTTCCATTTGACCTAAGAACATTCTTGCATATGATGATAATGATTCAATGTATCTTCTTTGTCCTTCGGCATAGATAGTGTCAAAAGCAAGTGATGATTTACCTGAACCTGAAAGCCCTGTAAAAACAACAAGCTTATCTCTTGGAATTTCAAGGTCGATGTTTTTAAGATTATTCTCTTTTGCACCTTTTACAATAATTTTATCGTGTATCATTTATTTCTCCGATTTAAGTTTTTCAATTTTATCTCTTAAATATGCTGCATGTTCAAATTCAAGTATTTTTGCAGCTGCCTTCATTTCTTCAGTGAGTCGAATAAT
>JAZNTF010000132.1:0-1586 GCA_045591625.1 Candidatus Fimenecus sp. | reverse complement strand
TTCCATCAATTTGGTGTTGAATGTTTCGGTGCAGGTGCTCCAAGTGCTGACGCAGAGGTTATTTCACTCGCAAATGAAGTTTTCAATTTTCTTGGAATAAATAATCTTGCTCTTGAAATCAACTCAATCGGTTGTCCTGAATGCAGAAAGCATTATCACAAGGCACTTAAAGAATATTTCGAACAATACAAAGGTGACCTTTGCGAAACTTGTTTAGGCCGTCTTGACAGAAATCCAATGAGAATTCTCGACTGTAAGAGTCCTGTATGCTCAGGTATTGCAGAAAAAGCTCCTACTGTTATCGAATTTCTTTGTGACGATTGTAAAGAGCATTTTGAAAGCGTTAAGAAATATCTTGATGCTATGAATATTGAATACACAGTAAATCCTCAAATTGTTCGTGGACTTGACTATTACACAAGAACAGTCTTTGAATTTGTTTCAAAAGAAATTGGTGCACAGGGTACAGTTTGTGGCGGTGGTCGTTATGATGGTCTTATCGCTGAAATGGGCGGTCAACCACTCCCCGCTTGCGGTTTCGGTTTAGGTCTTGAAAGACTTTTACTTTTAATGGAGGCACAAGGCACTGCATTCCCAGAACCTAAAAAATGCGATTTATATATTGCAAGTATGGGAGAAAATGCAAATCTTAAAGCAGCCCAGATTGCAACTGAACTTCGTAATGAAGGAATGTGTGTTCAGTTTGATACTGTTGGTCGCGGACTTAAACCACAAATGAAATACGCAAACAAAATTGGTGCATTATACACACTTGTTTTAGGCGACAACGAAATCCAGACAGGTGATATTAAACTTAAAAATATGGAAACAGGCAACGAAACTGAAATGACACTTGCGGATTTCGTTGACAATTTTCAAACAAAAGTGATTTCAGATGCTATGGCAGGATTTGAATCACTTGGTGTTGAAGGATTTGATTTATCAACTCTTCTTGGAGGTGCAGAATAATGGATACAATGAACGGATTAAAAAGAACTGACTACTGTGGCACTTTAAATGCTGAATTTGTAGGCAAAGAGGTTACAGTTGCAGGTTGGGTACAGCGTCGTCGCGACCTTGGTGCTTTGATTTTCATTGACTTGCGTGACCGCACAGGTGTTGTTCAGTTGGCTTTTGACGACAACACAGACCGTGAAGTTTTCGACAAGGCATTTACAGTTCGTAGCGAATATGTGCTTATGGCAAAAGGTGTTGTCCGTGAGCGTTCTTCAAAAAACAAGGACATTCCAACAGGTGATATTGAAATTGAAGTTAAAGATTTAAGAGTTGTTGGTGTCAGCGAAACACCACCTTTTGAAATCGTTGAAAATTGTCAGACATCAGAGGTAACTCGTCTTAAATACCGTTACCTTGACCTTCGTCGTCCTGACTTACAGAAGAACATTCTTCTTCGTCACAAGATTACAAAAATCACTCGTGACTACTTTGATGAAAACGGATTTATTGAAATTGAAACTCCAATGCTTATCCGTTCAACTCCTGAAGGTGCTCGTGACTTCCTTGTTCCATCGAGAATTCACAACGGAAGCTTCTATGCTCTTCCACAGTCACCACAGCTTTACAAA
>JAZNTF010000131.1:0-14425 GCA_045591625.1 Candidatus Fimenecus sp. | reverse complement strand
CTGAAATATATAAAGGAATTTCAGGTGACAAGGAAGAACTTTCAATAAAATATTTAAGTAATGTAGCTTATGAAAGTGAAAATAAGGAAAGCATTGCAAGAATATATTTCGAAAAAATGAAGAAAAACAGACCAAATGATTTGTATTTGAAAAATACAACAAGTGGTCCACACAGAGATGATATTGAAATTCTGATAAATGGAATTTCTGCAAGAAAATTCGGTTCACAAGGTCAACAAAGAAGTGCTTCACTTGCAATGAAACTTGGTGAAGCAGAAATAATTAAGGATTTAAAAGGTGAACATCCGATAATTTTACTTGATGATGTAATGAGTGAGCTTGACAGTACAAGAAAGAATTATATTCTTAATAAAATGACAGGAAAACAGGTTTTTATTACTTGTTGTGAAAAAGAGACAATATCTAAACTCTGTGCAGGAAAAGTAATAAAAATTGAAAAAGGAAAAGCGATTAACTGATGTACTTAAATATCGGAACAGAAATATTGATAAAGGATAAAGATATTATAGGAATATTTGATCTTGATAATACAACTGTGAATAAAGCAACAAGAGAATATATAAATACAGCAGAAAAAAATGGTGAATGTATAACTGTATCTTTTGAGGATTTACCAAAATCATTTATTGTGACAACGAAAAATAATAGAAAAAAGATTTATATTTCACCACTTAACACATCAACAATATTTAAAAGAATAAAATAAATGTCAAATTTTTGACGGAGGAAAAAAATGAGCGACCAGATTAAAAATGCAATTGAAGAAGAGGTTATGGATACTCTTGTAACTGAAACATATGATGCCTCTGCTATTCAGGTTCTTGAAGGACTTGAAGCAGTAAGAAAGCGTCCCGGTATGTATATCGGTTCAACAGGACCAAAGGGTCTTCATCACTTGGTTTATGAAATTGTAGATAACTCAATTGACGAAGCACTTGCAGGTTATTGTTCACACATTGAAGTAGAAATTTTACCTGATGATGTTATTACTGTACGCGATAATGGACGTGGTATTCCTGTTGGTATCAATGAACAACAAGGTCTTCCTGCAGTAACTGTTGTTTTGACAGTTCTTCATGCAGGTGGTAAATTCGGTGGTAGGGGATATAAAGTATCAGGTGGTCTTCACGGTGTTGGTTCATCAGTAGTTAACGCTCTTTCTGAATGGTTTGAAGTTGAAGTTAGTCAGAATGGACATGTTCATCATCAGAGATTTGAAAGAGGTAATATTGTTACTGACCTTAAGGTTATCGGTGATACAGAGGAAACAGGTACATTCATAAAATTCAAGGCTGACCCTGAAATTTTCACAGAAACAACTGTTTATGAATATGAAGTTTTACAAAGACGTCTTCGTGAACAGGCATTTTTGAATGCTGGTCTTTCAATTACTCTTACAGATAAGCGTGACCCGGATAATATAATAGAAGAAAATTTCTGTTATGAAGGTGGTATTAAGTCCTTCGTTGATTATATAAACACAAGTCGCGGACTTACACCTGTTGTCGAGGATATTATGCATTTCACAACAGTAAGCGGTGACAGAAGTGCAGAAGTTTCAATTTCATATAATGATGGATATAATGAAATTATTTTGAGTTTTGCAAACGGTGTTCGTACTATTGATGGTGGTACTCACGAAAATGGTTTCAAAACTGCACTTACAAGAGTATTTAATGAATACGGAAGAAAATTCAAATTACTTAAAGATAATGATAAGAACCTTTCAGGTGATGATGTTCGTGAAGGTCTTACAGCTGTTATCAGCGTAAAACTTACTGAAGCAGAATTTGAAGGACAGACAAAGGGAAAGCTCGGTAATACAGAAATGCAGACAATTGTGTCAAAAATGATGTATGAAAAGCTTATGACTTATTTTGAAGAAAATCCACAGGCAGCAAAGGCAATTTTCAACAAAGCTCTTGATGCATCCCGTGCTCGTGAAGCTGCAAGAAAAGCAAGAGATAGTGCAAGAAGAAAATCTGCACTTGAAGGAAATTCACTTCCCGGTAAACTTGCTGATTGTATTGATAAAAACCCTGAAAACACTGAAATTTTCATCGTCGAAGGTGACTCCGCGGGTGGTTCTGCTAAAGAAGGCAGAGATAACAGAATTCAGGCAATTCTTCCTCTTTGGGGTAAAATGCTTAATGTTGAAAAGGCAAGAATTGACAAGGTTATCGGTAATGACAAGTTGACACCGGTTGTTACTGCACTCGGTACAGGTATCGGTGAAGAATTTAATGTTGAAAAGCATCGTTATCATAAAATTGTTATTATGGCCGATGCCGACGTTGACGGTCAACATATCAGAACACTTCTTCTCACATTCTTCTTCAGATATATGAGAGATTTGATTGATGGTGGATTTATTTATATTGCTCAGCCACCACTTTTCAAAGTTAGTAAAGGTAAACGTCATGAATATGCATTCTCTGATGAACAGCGAGATGCTTTCCTTGAAGAAATGGGACAAAACTGTGACGTTCAGAGATATAAGGGTCTTGGTGAAATGGACCCTGAACAGTTGTGGGAAACAACTATGGACCCTGCAACACGAACAATGCTTCGAGTAACACTTGAAGATGCTATGGAAGCAGATGAAACATTCTCAATTCTTATGGGTGATAAGGTTGAACCTCGTAGAGAATTTATTGAGAAAAATGCAAAGTATGTTCAGAATCTTGACATTTAAGTTATAGAGTTAGAAAAATAGAGGTAATAAAATGAGTAAAGCTAACAATCCTAATCTTGGTGGATATGTTCCACTTGAAGAACAGAATATTATAAATGTTGAGATTAATAGGGAAATGAGAAAATCTTTCCTTGACTACTCAATGTCTGTTATTACATCCCGTGCTCTTCCTGATGTACGAGATGGTTTAAAACCTGTTCACAGAAGAATTCTTTATACAATGTATGAAAATTCACTTTATCCTGACAAGCCACACCGTAAGTGTGCCGATACAGTCGGTTCAGTTCTCGGTAGATACCATCCACACGGTGACGCATCTGTTTATGATGCAATGGTTCGTCTTGCACAGGATTTCTCAATGAGATACGTTCTTGTTGACGGTCACGGTAACTTTGGTTCAGTGGACGGTGACCCACCTGCTGCATACCGTTATACAGAGTCAAGAATGAGCAAAATAGCTCTTGAAATGCTCACAAATATTGATAAAGATACAGTTGATTTTACAACTAACTACGATGACCGTCTTAAAGAGCCTACCGTTCTCCCATCAAGATATCCAAATCTTCTTGCTAACGGTTCAACAGGTATTGCTGTTGGTATGGCGACAAATATTCCGCCACATAATCTTGGTGAACTTATTGACGGTATCTGCTGTGTAATTGATAATCCAGAAGCAGAGCTTGATGATATTATGGAGCATATCAAAGGACCTGACTTCCCGACAAGCGGTATTATTATGGGTCGAAGCGGTATCCGTGCTGCTTATGCTACCGGTCGTGGTAAGATTACACTTCGTGGTCGTGCAGAAATTGTTGAAAACGAGAAGAATGGCAGATTCCAGATTATTATTACAGAACTTCCTTATCAGGTAAATAAAGCAAGACTAATTGAATCAATTGCCGATTTACACAAGGATAAGAGAATTGAAGGTCTTTCCGACATTAACGACTATTCATCAAAGCGTGGCGGCGGTATGCGAATCGTTATTGACCTTAAGCGTGACGCTAACCCACAGGTTGTTCTCAATCAGCTTTATCAGATGACACAGCTTCAGATTTCTTATGGTATCATTCAGTTGGCACTTGTTAATGGTGAGCCAAAAGTTCTCACACTTAAACAGATTATTGAAGAATATATCAAGTTCCAGTGTGAAATTATCACAAGAAGAACACAATATGACCTTAATAAAGCTCAGGCAAGAGAACATATCCTTGAAGGTCTTGCTCGTGCAATTGATATTGTTGATGAAATTATCGCAACAATTCGTGGTTGTAAAGGTGGTCAGGCAGAAGCAAAGGTCGCAATTATGGAAAAATTCGATTTTGATGACCCTCAGGCATCTGCTATCGTTGCTTTCCGTCTTGGACAACTTGCTGGTCTTGAAATTCAGAAAATTATTGCAGAACGTGATGAATTAAGACTTAAGATTGCTGAATATCTTGAAATTCTTGGTTCAGAAACAAAAGTTAAAGAAATTCTTAAAGACGAGCTTTCAGTTATCGGCAAAAAATTCGGTGACGACAGAAGAACAGAAATTTCAAATGTTCTTGGTGAAGTTGATATTGAAGACCTTATTGCTGAAGAAGATTGCGTATTCACTCTTACAAAGATGGGTTACATCAAGCGTCAGCCTGTTGAAACTTATCAGGTACAGCGTCGTGGCGGTAAAGGTATCAAGGGTATGAGTCGTCGTGAAGAGGACTATGCTGAAAGTATGTTTATCTGCTCATCTCACGATTACATTCTTTTCTTTACATCAGAAGGTAAGATGTACAGACTTAAGGGTTATGAAATTCCTGAAGGTAGCAGAACCGGTAAGGGTATGAATATTGTTAATATTCTTCCTATCACTGCTGACGAAAAAGTTACAGCAATGCTTCGTGTTCCTGACTTTGGTGAAGATAAATACTTCCTTTGTATGGCTACAAAGAATGGTGTTATCAAGAGAACAGAGCTTGATGCATATAAAAATATCCGTAAGAGTGGTATTATTGCAATTAATCTTGACGAGGGTGATGAGCTCCGTTGGGTTAAGCTTACTGACGGTGAACAGAATCTTATGGTTGCTACTCGTAAGGGTATGAGCATCTGCTTTAAAGAAAATGATGCTCGTGCTATTGGTAGAACTGCTCGTGGTGTTCGTGCTATTACTCTCGGTGATGGTGATGAAGTTGTAGGAATGGTTATTTTTGGTAACGAAGGTAAAGTTCTTACAATCAGTGAAAAAGGTTACGGCAGAAGAAGTGACGTTTCTAACTATCGTGTTCAGAACCGTGGCGGTAAGGGTCTCACTAACTATCATACTGAACAGTATGGTGAAGTTTGTGCAGTGGAAATGGTAGAAGAAAATCAGGATATTATTATGATTTCTTCTGATGGTGTTATTATCCGTCTTCCTGCTGAACAGGTAAGAGAATGTAACCGTCCGTCAAAGGGTGTTATCCTTATGAAGACAAAAGACGGAGAAAAAGTTGTGACTATTTCTCTTGCAACACATGAAGAAGAAATCGAAGAAACAGAAGAAAACACAGAAGAATAATTTCTCAGGGTGTGGAAGGGAAGATAACCTATGAGAGAATATGATGAGAAAAAATTTAATGAAATAACAGAAGAAGTTCCGGAAGAAAAAAAGAAGAGAAAAGGCTTGATATTTTTCTTACCTTTTCTTGCAATTATTCTTGTTTTAGTAGTTGGTGTAGTGGGATTTGTTGGTCATAAAATTAATCTTATCAATTTTGATTCTGACGAAAAAACAACAATAGACCCAAATCAGGAATTCATTGATGATGAGGAATTTGATTTTGGAGAAATAGATGATGCTAGCGGCAATGATTTAAAAGAAATTTTAAAAAATTGGGCAACAAATGGTGGCAAGAAAATGAAAAACAAAGATGTCATCAATGTTCTTCTTATAGGAAGTGATGCATCATCAACTGACCCGAACAGAGCAAATGTAATGGAAAAAGGCAACACGGACGTAATGATGCTTGTTTCTATTAATCCCATGGCGAAAACAATAAAATTAATTTCTTTTATGCGTGACAGCTATACTTATATGGACCAATTTGACAGATTTGCAAAGTTAAATGCTGCATGTGCGAATGGTGGTCCGGCATATTTAGTTGAAACAATAGAAAATGATTACAAAATCAGAATTGACGGATATGTTATGGTTGATTTTGACTCGTTTGTACAAGTAATTAATGTCCTTGGTGGAGTCAGAGTGGATGTTCCTGATTATGTAGCAAGTTATTTTGGTGGAGGCTTTCCTTCAGGAAAAAATGTTCTTTTAAACGGTGAACAGGCTCTCAGATTCAGCCGAGTAAGATATACAGATGCGGATGGAGATGTCAGCCGAGTTGCTCGGCAAAGACAAGTAATCAATGCTCTTATTCAAAGAAGTAAAAATGCTTCTCTCAGCGAAATTAATGCGGTTTCGGATGTTATTCTTGCTAATATAAGAACAAATATAAGTCGAAAAGCAATTCTTGGGTATGCTGCGAAGGCAGTAAAAGATGGTTGGGCAGGATTTTCTGTTTCAGAAATCACAATGCCAACTCCTGATGCACGCTATGGATATAGCTCAAGGTCTACAGCATGGATTTGGGTTGTGGATTATCCTTTGGTTGCACAGAAATTGCAATTGGAATTGTATGGTGAAACAAATATCCATCTCGAAGAAAACAGAAAAACAGCAATAAGTGTTGTAGGTGGATATGTTTCAAAGCAAAAAACTGACTAAAGGTGATTAATAATGAATAATAATTTTAATCAGATGGGTCAGTTTGGCGGATGGACACCATCTCCTTATGGATATGGCTCAGGGATGTATAATGAACAATATCTGAGATATCTTCAGAAAAAACAGGAAATAAAAAATGTAAAAAAAATAGGCATGTGGTGCGGACTTGCCGTAATAAGTTATATTGTTATTTCCTACGCTATTTCTTTAATGATTGTGTTTATTTCTTGGATATTCCCATCCATTAGTAAAATATATAATGAAACAATGCCATCATTGGCATTTGATATTGCAGTAACATTTTTAGCAATTGGAGTGCCTTTTTTTCTGGTTCATCTGATATTAAAAAAAGCGAAACTCTCAACTGATTTACCGTTTGGAAAAGCAAAGGATACAAAACAAGCAACATACCTTGTGATGATGTTTTTGCCGATTATGGTTGTCGGTGCGATTGCTATAAATTATATTTCTGCTATTTTTCAATCATTGATTGGAATTGAATTTACAGCGGCAGTTAATGAGATTAAGCTTGTTGGAACAAAAGAAACCATTTTGGGTGTTATAAGTGTTGCAATCGTTCCGGCACTTCTTGAGGAAATAGTAATAAGAGGTATTTTATTACAGCCACTCAGAAAATATGGTGACAAATTTGCAATTGTGACATCAGCATTGGTTTTTGCTTGTATGCACGGTAATATGGTTCAGATTCCGTATACGGTTATTGGCGGATTGCTTATGGGATATCTTGCTGTTGTAACAGGAAGCTTATGGCCGTCAATTATTTTACATTTTTTAAATAATTTTTATTCTGTTATTGCAATTACTACAAGTGATAATTTTGGTGATGTTGTATCTACGGCAACAGTTCTTATTATGGTTGTGCTTTTTGCAATTATAGGAGTAATAGCAGCAATAAAATATAGCAAGATGAAGTACAACACAGTGCTTAGTGAAGGCGACAGTATTTTAATTACCAAAGAAAAGGTAATAGCATTTGTTGTAAATCCGGCAACAATTATTGCAATAATTATATTAATTATAGTTACACTCAGTAATATAAAGGTTTAGTATGGAAAAAGAAGAATTTATGAAATATGCTCTTTCCCTTGCAAGAAAATCTGCAGAGGAAGGTGAAGTGCCTGTGGGAGCAATAGTTGTCTGTGATGGTGAAATTGTAGGTGAAGGCAGAAATCGCAGAGAAATTGTGAAAAATGCTTTGCACCATGCCGAAATCGAGGCAATAAATAATGCTTGTCAAAAACTTGGCGGTTGGCGTTTGTGGAAATGTGATTTGTATGTTACGCTTGAACCATGTCCTATGTGCGCAGGGGCAATTATAAATTCAAGAATAAAAAATGTGTACTTTGGTACAAAGGATGAAAAAAATGGTGCTGTCGTTTCGGCAGCACAGCTTTTTGATATGAATTTTACTCATAAACCTAATTATGAGGGTGGAATTATGAGTGAGGAATGTTCCGAGATACTCACAAATTTTTTTAAGGAATTGAGAAAAAAGAAGGTTGGTGAAGAAAAATGAGCACAATTGCTGCTATTTCAACAGGTCGAGCACCCGGTGGAATAGGTGTTATCCGAATTTCAGGGGAAAATGCAATAAATGTTGCTGATAAGGTTTTTTCTTCATTTAACGGAAAAAAATTGTGTGAGCTTTCAGGTTATTCAGCTCTTTACGGACAAGCATCTGATGAAAAGGGCAGTATTGATAATGTGGTTGCACTTGTTTTTCGTGCACCTAAAAGCTATACGGGTGAGGATGTTGTAGAAATATCCTGCCACGGTGGTTTGTTTGTTACAGATAAAGTTCTGAAAGCAGTATATGATGCGGGAGCAATTCCTGCCGAGCCCGGTGAATTCACAAAAAGAGCTTTCTTAAACGGAAAAATGGATTTGACAAGTGCAGAATCCGTTATGAATATTATTTCTGCACAGGGTGAACAGGCTGAAAAAATCGCTCTTGGTGTTCTTGAAGGCAGACTTTTTAAGGAAATTAAGAAAATTAACGACAAACTTGTTTATGATATGGCACTTCTTTCTGCATGGGTTGATTATCCGTATGAAGAAATTGAAGATTTGTCAGATAATAATTTAAAAGAGCATATAAAAGAAAGTCGTGAAAGTTTGAAAAAACTCATAAACGACTTCGATAAAGGACAAATTATACTTGAGGGTGTTGATACCGCTATAGTGGGTTGTCCCAATGTAGGAAAATCAACACTTATGAATCTGATTTCAGGCACAGAAAAATCTATTGTTACTGAAATTGCAGGTACAACAAGAGATATTGTTGAGGATACTGTGAATGTGGGTGGAATTACACTTCGCCTTGCCGATACAGCAGGTGTCCGTGAAACAGAGGATGTTGTTGAGAGTATCGGTGTTGACAGAGCAGTTAAAAGACTTGAAAAAGCAGAGCTTGTACTTGCAGTTTTTGATGCTACGAGAGAATTAAACGAAGCAGATTATCGTCTTATTGACCTTTGTAAGGGAAAAAATGCAATAGGAATTATCAACAAAACCGATTTAGACAAAAATTATCTAAAAGGCAAAATTGAAGAAAATTTTGCGCAGACAGTTTTTATCTCAGCTAAAACAGGCAAGGGAAAAGAAGAGCTTACAAGGGCCATTGAAGAGATTCTTGGCACAGCAGATTTTGATACAACAGCAACGGCAATTGTCAATGACCGTCAATGCGAGTGTTGTAAAAAAGCACTTGATGCACTTATAGATGCAGAAAATGCACTTGAATTCGGTATGACAATGGATGCTGTAACGGTTTGTCTTGATTCAGCCATTGAAAATCTTATGATTTTAACAGGAGAAAAGGCAACTGAGCTTGTTGTCAATGAAATTTTTGCACAGTTCTGTGTAGGAAAATAAATATTAGTTATTTTTTATCTATTTTGAAAAGAGGTTTTATAAAATGAGTGGATGTAGTGGAAATTGTAGCAGTTGTTCATCAAACTGTGATAGCAAAAAACAGGATTTACACATTCCAGGAAATCCGATGAGTGATGTAAAAAAGGTTATCGGTGTTGTAAGTGGTAAAGGTGGCGTTGGTAAGAGCTTTGTCACATCTTCACTTGCAGTTACAGCACAGACAATGGGTTATCAGACAGCAATTCTTGACGCTGATATTACAGGTCCGTCAATTCCTAAAGCATTTGGTGTACACGGAAATCCTGAAGGCACAGCAGACGGAATGTATCCATTGGAATCAAAGTTAGGCACAAGAATTATGAGTGTTAATTTACTTCTCGAAAGAGAAGACCAGCCTGTAATCTGGCGTGGACCTGTTATTTCAGGACTTATTCATCAGTTCTGGCAGGAAACTGTTTGGGGCGATGTTGACTTTATGTTTGTTGATATGCCTCCCGGAACAGGTGACGTTCCACTTACAGTTTTCCAGTCACTTCCCGTTGATGGTATCGTTATCGTAACAACTCCTCAGGATTTGGTTACACTTATTGTTAAAAAAGCAGTTAATATGGCAAAAATGATGAATGTTCCAATCATTGGTATCGTTGAGAATATGAGTTTTTTTGAATGTCCTGATTGTAATAAAAAACACTATATTTACGGTGAGAGCAAGATTGACGAAGTTGCAGCAGAGCTTGGTATCCCTGTTCTTGCAAAGCTTCCGATTAATCCTGCAAATGCAGCACTTGTTGACAAGGGTTGTATTGAACTCAGTGAAGAAAAGCAGTTCATTGATGTAATTAAAAAGATTGCTGAATAAAAAATTAAGGACTACCGATTGGTAGTCCTTTTTAAATGTCTGATTATATTAATATAATGTCTTTGAAAGGAAGAAGCAAGTCCAGAGGGCGATTACAAACAAACCTTCTGCAGGAATTGCGAGTTTTGTATATGGGCATTTCCAACCTTTATCAACGCAAAGGAAGATTGTTCTTGTCACAAAAACTGTTGTTGCAAAGAAAAGTCCACCAATCATTGAATAATATGGTGTTTTAAGTGCTAACATAAGGAAAAGCAAAAATCCGCCTAATGCACCTGAAATACCACCATAATAAACTCGGATTTCTGTTTTACCTGCATTGTCAACAGGTTTAACGGAAAAACTTTCAGCATTTTTAATAGGATTTGTAATAAACACAATTGCCATACCAAAAAAGTATAATACAAGACCGATTGTGGCAACTGCCGCAGGAATATTAGACATTAAAATTTCTTTCATTTTACAAAACTCCTTTATGCTTTAATTGTTTCTTTTTCATCCTTTTTATCAAAGAATGATGTGAAGTTAATGATGAATAGTAGTGCATATGCAACCCACATTGGGAGATTTTCAATAAATGCGCTCTTGCCGACTGTTACTAAAAGCACAAGCATAAGTGCAAGAACTACAATGAAAAAGATAGTTGCAATTATGTATTTCTTATCTTTCTGTTTACATTTGTGGAACAGGAAAATAATTACACCTGCTGCACCTAAAAATGCAAAGATAAGAGCAGTTGCCCAATGACCTAAACAACGAGCAGTCATAACAAGGTCAAGACCTGCTGATGGAACATTTACTGTTACAAAAATTGATGCACAACCAAGAGAAGTAACAATAACACCGGCTTTACCCTGATAATTATTTTTACGATACATATAAAGAGTGTTTGTAAAAATGGAAAGTGAAGCAAAAACACCCCATAATCTGAATGGCCACGGATAACGAAGACCAAGCATACTTGCAGTAACATCTGTTAAAATGTTGCCGAATTGCTCAGGGAAAGGTAAAAATCCGTACCAAGTGATAAATATGAAGCCTACTATAAGGTTTGCAATACAGAAAGCAGTTGTTGCTTTTGAAAGCTTTTCTGCAAAAAGGATTTTTCTTATAAATAATGCATATAAGAAAAGTAAAACAGTTGAGCAGATTACCCAGAGCCAGAAAACGGTAGCATTCGCATATAAAGGTTCATAAAGCATACCGTCAAATTTTGCAATAAACTGGTCAGCTGGTAAGCTCATATCTGCATCTGTCGGAATTATGTATGGGTATTGGTCCCAACTCATAAAGATAGACATCCACAAGCCATAAACAACTGCGATAATGCCCCACATAACAGTATAAATTTTCATCATTTTTTTATTGTCTGTCATATCAATCCCTCCATAATGGTATATTATCATAATATAAGGAATTTTGCAATTAATTTATATAGACAGATAAATCGGAGTTTATCGGGATAAATGCAGAGTGCAGAATTCAGAATGCAGAATTGTGGGTCTGCGACGCGATTATAAAATAAAACCAATTGGGTTTTGTTGTAGGGGCGATTCACGGTGCGGGTGTCCGGTGGACACCTCTGCGAAGCAGAAGCACCGACCGAGCCGGCAGGCGAGACCATCGCCCGAATAAGGTTACCTGCACACTTTGAAACGGTCGCTTTGTGAAGCAACCCTACAAGGTTTTTATTCCTATTTTAATTTTATATCATCCCGACAAATTATAATTTAAATTTATAATATACTCAACAAAAAAGGACTACCATTCGGTAGTCCTCAAAAATTTAATATGAATTATTCTTCGTCTTCGCAGCAATCACATTCGCATTCGCAATCGAATTCGAGATTTTCACCGCAAGCTGGACATTCAGCCTGACCATCGAGAATGATTTCTTCGTCGAAGTAAATCACATCACCACAGTTTGGGCATTCAACTTCATACATATCATCGTCGCAATCGCAACAATCATCGCAGTCACAATCACAATCGTCACATTCATCATAGAAGATATCTTCAAGCTCAGCAAGGTCTTCGTCAACCTCGTCAAGCTGTTCTGTAACGAGAGCCATTTCATCATCAAGGTCGCTTACTGCAAGAGCAAGGTCCTCGAGTACATCAAGAACTGCGTTAATAACTTTTGTTTCTTTTTCGTCCTTATCAAAGTCAAGACCTTCAACAAGTCCCTTAAGATATGCTACTTTTTCTGTTACTGTCATCATTAATATTCCTCCATTCAGAAAAATTAAAGGTTATAAATTATTATTAGTCTTATGCTCTTGACATATACTCGCCTGTACGAGTATCAACATTAATCATTTCGCCTTCTTCAATGAAGAGAGGTACTTTGATTTCTGCACCTGTTTCAAGAGTAGCAGGTTTTGTAGCGTTAGTTGCTGTGTTACCTGCAAAGCCAGGGTCAGTCTGTGTTACCTGAAGCACAACAAAGTTTGGTGGTTCAACACCGAAAACACTACCCTTGTATGAAAGGATTTTACAAATCATATTTTCTTTAACAAACTTAAAGTTGTCGCCAAAGTCTGAAGCATTTACAGGAACCATATCGTATGTTTCTTGGTCCATGAAATAATAGAGACCGCCATCATTGTAAGAATATTCCATATCTTTTCTTTCAATGACTGCTGTTGGGTACTTTTCAGTTGGGTTGAATGTTCTTTCAACAACACCACCTGAAATAACGTTCTTAATTTTAGCTCTTACGAAAGCAGCGCCTTTACCTGGTTTAACGTGCTGGAATTCAACGATCTGGAATACGTTGCCATCCATTTCAAAAGTTACGCCGTTTCTGAAATCACCTGCTGATACCATAGGTAATATACCTCCAATTTGTTTTTATTAACTATAAAATAATACAATAAAATTTATTGTTTTTCAAGTCTTTTTGTAAAATCAAGGAATAATAATATAGCTTTCTGCTTTACTGGATGCTAAATTTTCATAAAAATCTACATTTTCAACGTGATTTTTGATAGTCGGAATAACCTTAACAGTAGAAAAATGGTTCTTTGCTTTGTTGTTAAAAGTTACATAATTGTCTTCAATATACTTAATATAATCTCCCTCTTCAGGGATTTCGAGTAATGGAGAGCTTATATGAGCTGCCGTATCGAAAAGTGTTCCGCCCCATTTTTCTGTATTACCACCGTCAATACCTTCAACGGGAACACCAAGTATAACGGGTCTTCCGTTAGCAGTTTTTACTGTTTTTTCAACGAATTGCATAAGAACGAGGTTTCGGTTAAGTGTGGTATCGTCATCAGTATATACAGGAACAGAATTGTTACGTGATTCAGGAAATTGAACTGAATCAAGATATATACAGTCAGCACCCAATGCACAAACTTCACCAACTACAGAAATCAGATAGTCAGTTGCCCTTGCATTAGTAGGGTCTAACCATACTTTGCCTCCCAAAACAGGAGGTTTGTCAAACCAAATTTGTGTTTTATCTTCATCTTCATATACGTAGGCAGGAAGTCTTTGCGGAGCAATTGTGTCTTCAAAACAGTAAATTCTTCCGATAAGTAAAAATCCTTCTTGTTTTATTTTTTCTATTAAAGTCCGGTCAATTTTATTGTAATCATACTGACCCGGAAAGTCCATAAGCTCAGAATCATAGGTCAAAACGCCTTCTTGAGTTTTAAAGTCGATCATAATCGCATTAAAATTATTTTCCTTTGCGATAGTAAGAGCATCGGAAAGTCGACCTGTATCATTAAGAATGCCGTTGTCAATATAAGTTGCACGAACTACGCCCATATTATCCATTGTAACCATCTGAGACTTGTCAGAGCTGTTGTTGAGCGGACGAGTTGAAAGGTTGTAGAAGAAATTTGTAAATATAAATACACCTACAAAAAGGCAACACAAAAAGACGCAAAAAACAAATTTTTTAATGCGTTCTCTTTTTTTGGCCTTTCGTGTTTCGTGAATAGGACGTTCACCACGACGGGATGGATATTTTTTTTGGAAACCGTAATAACCTTTAAGTCTACGTTGAGAATTTTCGTTCTTAGCCATAAAAAAAGTTCCTTTTTATTACATACGTTTAATTTTGAGCGATGTTTTCACTTTTTCCAATATTTATTTATTGCACAAAGCCAGTCCCCGTAATATGATAGATTAAGAAGTATTTTCGGTATTCGGGGGTAGAAAAATGACTTTTGAAGTACTTAATGAAACCACAATTCTT
>JAZNTF010000130.1:0-9546 GCA_045591625.1 Candidatus Fimenecus sp. | reverse complement strand
TAAAATCAAGGAAGTGTTTTTATGATAACATTCATTCAGAGAATTGTGGCTATTTTTACGGCACTTGTAACTGTTGTATCAAGCTTTTTCGGTATCGATAGCGGCTCTGTCGATAAAAAGGTTGATGATTTTAAGGTGACCACATACCTGAGAGCTGATGCTATTATGTATTGGGGCGGCAATTTGTATGAAGAGGATTTTGATATAATTACAGATGTTATCCTCTTTGAGTGTGCAACCTTTAATAATAAAGGTGAAGTAGAATATGACGAAGAAAAGATGGAAACGGTTCTTGCAAAGCTTCGTGATGCAGTTGGTGACAGAGATATTTACATCACACTTAATATTTTGGGCCCGGGAAGTATAACGGATTCCGATGTGTGGGAAGACCAGATGGAATCTCAGAGTGAAGAACACAATAAAGCGTTTAAAAGCGGTGTTTTAGAAGCAAACATTATTGCTTTGCTTGATAAATATAATTTTGATGGTGTTCATTTTGACTATGAATATCCTATATCAACTAAAGCTTGGTATTATTACAATAAATTCCTTGTATCTCTTGACAAGGCATTGGGTGAAGACTATACACTCGGTGTTGCATGTAATTCGTGGAATATGAAATTCACAAATTCAGCTATTGAAGCAGTTGATACATTTGAACTGATGACATACGATTTTGTTGATGAGCAGGGAAGACACGCCACTTATGAGGACACTGTTAAAGACCATCTTAATCAGGTTGCTCTTAAAGGTATGCCGCTTGACAAAGTTAATGTAGGCATTCCGTTTTACTCAAGACCTACTGATTTGTCACCGTATTGGTACGGCTATAACGGATGTTACGATGAAATGTCTGAGGATGGTTGGTATCATTGTGATGAAATCAACAAGGATTTCTGGTTTAATACACCACAGGTTGTTGCTCAGAAGACGGAATATAGCATAAAAAATGGTTTTGGCGGTGTAATGATATGGCATTACAATTGTGACCTTCCCTCAACTCAGGATGGTTCACTTCTTAAAGCCATCGGTGAAACAACAGATAATTATTATTAATGAAAAAAGCCTCACATTGTTCAGACAGTGTGGGGCTTTAGATTAAATTTTCTTGCAAATACTTTTAATTTTAAGTATAATGAGTTTGTTGAAATTCTGCCTTTTGTAAGAGAAGAACTCGAAAAATTCAATACAGAAAGATATAAAATAAAACTCAATCCCGCAAAAGAAACTGTATCTTTGGGCGAGATTTATCTCTATGACAACTTGAAAGAAGAAAAAAGAAATGCAAAAGCACTTCCAATGGGTACAAAAGAAGAAAAGCTTATCCGTGCAGATGCGTTAGCACTAGTCCGTGAAAAGAAACGTTCATATTAATTACTTAAAAAATACGGAAAAGAAAATCTTACAATTCCTGATGAAAGTATTCCTGAAGAAATTAAAAACAGAGAATATAATTCAGAAAAAGAACGTCGTCAGGCAAAAGCAGAGCTTAAAGTGTACACAAAAGGTGTTTCAGTTTATCGCAGAATCACAAAACCATATAACGATGCGAGAAATCTTATAATCCAAGCAGAAAATTATACACATCTTGCTGAAATTGAAGCTCTTTATGAAATGTAATTCAAAATTAGATATCATGATGAAAAAAGACGGTTCGCACAAGAACCGTCTTTTTATGTGGATTTATTACACATTTGGTAGTTTTATTAGGTTTAGAAAATATGATGACCGGGTGAGAGGAGATGTGTTTTACCTTCAATAATGGCGGTGGAATTCACAGGTGTATGAATTTCATAATGTACTTTTCCGTCTTCGTGCCACCAACGTGATGAAGCTATGCCGTAAGCTGTCCGTATTTCTGCTTTGAACCAATCAATTCGGTCATCGGGAATCGGTGCAAAATGAATTTTAGCGAATCCGGGGGCATCTTCAACAGTATTGATTCCTGCCACAACTCCGTAAAGCCAATCGCCCACTGCACCATAGGCATAGTGATTATATGAATTCATTGACACAGGCCAGATATCACCATTTGGTTTGATGCCATCCCAATGCTCCCATATTGTTGTTGCACCTTTACTGATAGGGTACAACCAGGATGGATATTCTTTTCTCAAAAGCAAGGTATAGGCAAGTTCTGTATATCCGTATCGGGATAATACATGCAGAATATAAGGAGTGCCCACAAAGCCCGTTTGTATCATATCACCTTGCTCGTGAATGAGTGAAGCCAGGGAGTCGGCAACTTCTTGCGGTTTATCCGTAAGCTCAAATTGAAGTGCCATTATGTGCTCAGTCTGAGTTTTGAAGTTGTCGTGAAATTCGTTTATAAATGCAGTGCGTATATCATTATAAAGTGTTTCATAATGAGAAATATCTCGTCCGAGAACTTTACCTGCTTTTACAAGTATTTTTACAGTGTTTGCATAGTATGCGGATGCAACAAGATTATCACGTGTCGGACCCTTGAAGGCTCCGTATTTACCGCCAAGCTCAAGCCAATCGGCATAATGCTTACCACCAAACCACAGATTATGCTTTGTAGAAGATTTGGTAATATAGTCTACCCATTTTTGAATGGAATCAAAGAGATTTTCTAAAATTTCCGTATCACCATAGGTGAGATAGCATTGCCAAGGACATATAGCTATAGCATCAGCCCAGGCAGTACTTATTCTCGGTTTTCGAGGATATATAGAGGGTGTGAAATCAGGTACTGCACCGTTTTTGTATTGCTCTGCTTTCAGGTCATTTAACCACTTTTTAAAGAATTTCAGTACATCGTAGTTATAACTGGCAGTTTTTATGAATACCTGAGCATCTCCTGTCCATCCGAGTCTTTCGTCACGCTGTGGACAGTCAGTAGGGATGTCAAGGAAATTACCCTTCTGACCCCAGATGATATTGCTGAACAACTGATTGAGCAACGGCTCGGAGCTTTCAATATATCCTGTTCGTTGCATTTCACTATGAACTACAATAGCAGTAAAATTATTCGGGTCAATGTCAGTAGGATATGAATCTACACGCACATATCGAAAACCATAAAAAGTAAGATTTGGCTTGTAGGTTTGCTTACCTTCTTTACAGATGTATTTGTACAGTGCTTTTGCACTACGGTAGTTTGCGTTATAGAAATTACCGTCTTTATCGAGAATTTCACCGAATGAGAATGAGAGTTCATCACCTTCATGAGCATCTACGGTAATTTCAAGGTAACCTGTCATATTCTGACCAAAATCAAGTACAATTTCACCCTTTGGTGTTATGATAACTTCTTTTACGTCAAGGCGCTCTTGCTCTTTTACAATTTCACCCTCCTGGGGTATAAGTAAATCCTGAGAGTTGTCCGATGCTATTTTTGCAAGAGTGTCAAAGACGGGCAAGTGGGTAGCATCATATATGATACCATCGTATAAATGACAAAAACGCAGATTGCTTTCTGCCACAAACCAATTTTCGTCCGTTCCAATATCTTCCGTAGTACCATCAACATAAACAATATGTAACTGTGCAATAATGGCCTTTGGTTGTGATTTTTTCAGTCGCCAGAACCAACCTTCAGCAAGCTCGAGGATGATAGTATTTTCTTTCTGCAAAAATTCCGTAACGTCATAGGATTGTACTTGCAGACGGTTGTGATAAGAAGTCCAACCGGGAGCCATAATAAAATCACCAATACGATTTCCGTTAATCATTGCTTCGTAAACTCCACGTGCTGTTATAAGTAAAGTAGCGGATTTGATTTTTTTTTCTATGATGAAATCTTTTCTGAAAAGGGGACACAACTTACCCATATTATATGAAGGTTGTATCCAATTTGCTTTTAACATAGCAATTACCTCGTTGTTAAATGTTGAGAAATATTTTTATTTTTTAAAGACTAATTTTATCTGTCATACTCTGTTACATAAGAGTTATTTAAAATATCTACCTGTTTTTTTAAGATAATCTATAAGCATCATTGGCCAGTCAGTCTGAATAAAATCTGCTCCTTTGTCAGCGAGCCATCCCCAACCATCATCTTCGGAAACAGTTAATGAAGTGTCGTCACTATGTCCGCCTGCAAGTTGGTACTTGTAGTTGTAAATAATAGAATTAAACCATACAAGTTTATCATCCTGATGCATTTTTTGGATAAATTCATCCTGCGCAATTGGTGCATTTTCGTTGGCAAAAACACATTCAACGCCTATATAATTAATATTTTTCGACATTAATTCATTATGTAACGGATGGGTATTATGAACAATGGGCATAAACGGTAATTCAGGACAAAGTTCTTCGAGAACATTAATTACCTTTTTATTTACCTTGCTTTTCACGAGCACTTGTTCGGTCATAGAGTGACGTTTGATAGTCTGATAAATTTTTTCCGGGTTATTCCAGAATTTGTCTATATTTATAAAGCATCTGTTTTTAAATTGTTCTAAAAAGTCATCTAAGGAAGAAATGCCAAACTGAGTGGGAGTATTATCATTATTCACATAATGTAGTTTTTTTATCATGTTAAATGGTAGGGTAGGTAAAAGCAAAAATTTATTGAGATGGGCATACTCCATTGAAGGATGAAAAATAAACAGTTCTCCGTCCACACTTCGGCTCACATCAACTTCAATCATATCTGCACCTTGTTTTAGGGCAATCTCATAAGCTGCCAATGTATTGCAAGGAATGTTTCCTCCGGCAACACCGCGATGAGCAACAATTATTATGTTTTCCTTCGCTTTTGTATGAAATCTACTGGACATCTCATTTCACCACGTTTGTTAAATATAATCTGATTTGAATTTTATCCTTTGCAATTTTTCACAAAATCATTGAATAATTTTTGTTGAAGTGAATCGGATTTACTCATATGTTCAGGATGCCATTGAACTGCTACACAAAAAGGATGATTAGCCATTTCTATTGCTTCAACAAAACCATCCTCACTTACAGCGGAGATTATAAGATTTTCACCAACAACATCAACTGCTTGATGATGAAGACTGTTGACACCTATTTCTGCATTTCGGAATGTTTCAAAAAGCTTTGTATTCTCATTAATTGTAACTGAATGAATAGGTTTTGCTCTTTTAAGGAAGTCTGAGTGACTACATTTCTTTATATTGGCAATATCCTGATGCAATGTACCACCGTAAATAACATTAATAAGCTGAAATCCACGACAGATACCTAAAATAGGTTTGCTTGTTTTTACAAAAGCATTGAAAATAGCTATTTCATTTTTATCACGAAGCTCATTTGGTTTTCCGCATTTTTCTTCTCTTTTTCTCCCGTATAAGGATGGTTCAATATCGGCACCACCGGGGAGAAGAAGCCCGTCACAAGAAAGTGCTTCCGTAACTGCTTTTTCCGTATTATCAAGCTCAATCCAACTGACTTGTGCCCCTGCTCTTTCAAGGCTCTTCACATATTTGCTTTTCATATATTTTCTGAAAAGGTCAGTTCCCATTTGTGGAATTGCAATCGTAATGCTCATAAGATTTCTCCTTTGATAATCATAGAAAAATAGTAGCAGAAATATTTGACAATGTCAATGTACAGTGATATCATAAATTCATTGAAAAAGAGAAGGAGTGATACTGTGAAATACGATTTTACAAGTATTCCTGACCGCCGTGGTTGCGGTAGTAACAAATGGAATGGCGCTAAAAATGCTTCACCTGAATTTGTTCCGCTTTCTGTGGCAGATATGGAGTTTTATCCTGCACCGCATATTGTAGATGCAATTAAAAATACTGCTGAAACATCAGTTCTCGGTTATACAAGCCCAACTGAAGAATATTTTGATGCAGTTATTTCCTGGATGAAACGAAGACACGACTTTTCAGTAAAAAAAGAATGGATTATCAACACTCCCGGTGTTGTTGATGCACTTGCAATTCTCATTCAGGCAAGTACGAATCCGGGCGATAGTGTAATTATTCTTACTCCTGTTTATTATCCCTTTGATATGGCTGTGCTTGCTAAGAGCAGAAGAATTATTTACAGCGAGCTTATTAACAATAACGGAGTATATGAAATTGACTACGCTGACCTTGAAAAAAAGTGTAAAAAAGCAAAAGCACTTCTTTTCTGTAATCCGCACAACCCGATTGGCAAGGTATGGAGTAGGGAAGAGCTCAGAAAGGTTGCAGACATTTGTTGCCGCAATGGTGTTTTCATTATTGATGATGAAATTCACCACGACTTGATTATGCCGGGATATGAACATACTGTTATGTCCAATGTGGGTGACTTTGTACTTGATAATATTGCAATCTGTACTGCGCCAAGTAAAACATTCAACCTTGCAGGACTTCAATGCTCAAACATCATTATTCCAAATGCTAAAATTCGTGCAAAAGCAACTGCCTGTTCACTTTTTAATATGCAGATGGGACTTAATATTTTTGCTTATCCTGCTTGTATTGCTGCATACAACGAATGTGAGGACTGGCTCGATGAATTGATTATGGTTGTTAAGGAAAATGCAACTGTTGTTGAGAATTTTATGGCAGGGAATTTTCCTGAAATTAAGGTTTATCCGTTGGAGGGTACATATCTCCAATGGCTCGATATGAGAGGACTTGGTATGACTCATATTGAGCTTCGCAAAATGCTTGAGGGAGCAGGACTTTACCTTGATAATGGTGAGATGTTTGGTCCTGCTGGTAGGGGATTCCAGAGAATTAACCTTGCCTGTGCTAAAGTAACTATTGAAAAAGCTCTTGACCGATTCAAAAACGCAGTTGAAGAAGTTAGAAGGAAATGGGAAGAAAACGGTAAACCATATCACAAGACTCTCACTGTTGGTGAAAAACTTGAAAACTTTGTTTACTCTTCACCAAAATCTACTCACGCAACACTAAATGGGGATAAAAAGACATTTATTGTGTTCTCAAGATATTATGACTGTGAGCTTTGTAAAGTCCTTTTGGCATCGTTCACAGCAGCATATCCGGCTTTCAAGGCTATGGGTTATGATATTAAGTTTGTTATGCAAAATGATGTTCTTACTCTCGCAAAGCATCAGCACAAATATCCTTTTGAATTGGTCGCAGACCCGAAATGCGAGTTGTATGATAAGTACAATGTTTTTGAAGCACAGGGAATTGTGAGTATGCTTGCAGGTGACAAGCTTGTGGGAATGGTTATCGGTAAAAATGTTTACAAGCTTCTAAATCTTGATATGATTGAATCCGTGAATTCTGCATTAGGTCCGGCACCTGAAACGGAAGAAGGACCAAGAGAAAATCAACTTTGCGCTTTTGTCGCAGTAGATAAAAATATGGATGTGACTTATTCTCATTATGCAAAAACAATGACGGATTTCCCTGAAATAAAAGACATTATTAAGGAGATGTTAAAATGAAAGACGCTGTTAAAACAGAAAATAAAAAGAAATTAGGCGTTGCCGAGCTCTCCTGCTACGGAATCGGTAACTGTATCGGTTCAGGTATTTTTGTTTCAATGGGTACTGCAATCGGATTTACAGGTCGTTCAATTACACTTGCTCTTGTATTTGCGTGTATAGTTGTTCTTTTTGCCTATGCATATAAAACACTTATGTCGGGTATGTTTGTACTCCCCGGTGGTAATTACAGTCAGTCTGCACTTTTACAGCCACCGCTTTTAGTTGGGGTTACCGCAATCTCAAGTATTTTTTCCGGACTGGCATTTGCTATGTACGGTCTTTCGGTTGTGGAATATGCTTCAATCATCTTCCCGCAGATTGCTCCGTACGGAAAATTTATTGCAATAGGTATAATTACATTTTTCTTTGCAACAACCTTTATGGGTGGAAAATTTATGGGCAAATTCAACCTTGTAATGGTTGGTGTTCTTATTATTTCACTTCTTGTTTACATAATTGCAGGCATTCCGAAGGTTGATTTTTCAACTGCAAATCCACTTTCAGAAGGCTATTTCAGTGGTGGACCATTCGGATTTATTATGGCTGTTGCAATGATGAGCTTTGCCTGTCAGGGTGCAACTCGACCAATAGAAATGACTCCTGATGCAAAGGACCCTAAACGCTCACTTCCAAAAGCTATTCTTATTGCCTCATTCGTAGTTATGATTGTTTATGTTCTTATTGCAATCGTTACTGCAGGTGTTCTCCCTATTGAACAGGTTGCAGATAAAAATCTTGGTGTTGTTGCCGAAAAGATATTTCCACACGCAGTTTATGTTATATTCACTCTTGGTGGTGCTTGTTTTGCTATTGCAACATCACTTTACGGTGCTATTGCAGGTGTTCAACACCCGTTGCTTGCGACTATTGAAGACGGTTGGCTTCCGTCAGTCCTTGGCAAGAAAACAAAAAAAGGTTATCCTTGGGTTATGATGCTTGTGCTTTATATAGTTGCAGTTGTTCCTGTTTTTGTTGATATGGGACTTGATGATTTGATTTCTCTTATGATGATTCCTGTTATGATTCTCAATCTTATCAACAATTGTCTTATGTTTAAAATTCTTAAAAAGTATCCTGAAGCATGGAAAAACAGCTTCTTCCATATGCCGAAATGGGCTTTTAACATCACAATTGTATTTGCAATTATTGCCGACTTGCTCATCAGCGTTTCACTCTTTACAACACTTGAATCAGGTGACCAGTATTTCCTGATTGGTATGGTGGTATTCCTCTTTGCATTCAGCTTCTACAGAATCAAGGCAGGTAAAATCGACCTTAAAGCACTTGAAATCGCAAAAGAACAAGCTCAGAAAGCAGTTGAAGAGAGTTTAGCTAAAAACTGAACCTTTTGATTTGACAAATAACTATAGTCGTGACTGGTCCTTTTTCAGGATTAGTTTGCAATTCAGAGTCAGAAAGGACCCTATATGAAAACTAAAAAACTTGTATTAAATATCTCATTATCAGGGATGTTCCTGGCATTAGCTTATGTAATGCCGTTCCTTACAGGACAAATTCCTGAAATTGGCTCAATGCTTTGTCCAATGCATATTCCTGTTCTTCTTTGCGGATTTGTATGTGGCGCTCCCTATGGATTTGTTGTCGGTGCAATTGCTCCGATTCTTCGTTCGCTTACTCTTGGTATGCCACAGCTTTTCCCACGCGCAACTGCAATGGCATTTGAACTTGCAATTTACGGACTTATGGCAGGAATTCTCTACAATGCATTACCCAAAAAGAAAATCAACATTTATGCATCACTTATCGGTGCTATGATAGTTGGACGTATAGTATGGGGCTTCACGATGTTCTGTATTATGGGATTTGACTTTTCAAAATTTGGTCTCGCAGCATTCTGGACCGGTGCGGTTGTTAATGCAATTCCCGGAATTATTATACAAATCGTTCTTATTCCAATTGTTGTAATGCTTCTGGAAAAGGCAAAGCTGATATCGAATAAAAAATCATAATTTATCAAGCAACAGTGTTTTTCACTGTTGCTTTTTTTGTATTCGAAAACCCCTGGCTGTGCCAGGGGTTCAAAAAAGCTTTAGCGATGAGTATAAAAATAAAACTCCTTTTGATAAAATAAAAATGCGGCTACCAACTGCATTAAAAATCAAAAGGAGGACATTCAAAATGAA
>JAZNTF010000129.1:0-2092 GCA_045591625.1 Candidatus Fimenecus sp. | reverse complement strand
GTATGTGCAATATAGCAGAGTTGAAATATGTGGAGTGAACACAGCGAAGTTAAAAGTTCTCAAAGAGGCAGAAAAGGTGGAGCTTCTCAAAAAAATCAAGGAAAATAATGACAAGAGGGCAAGGCAGGAATTGATTGAAGGAAATCTTCGACTTGTTTTGTCCGTTATTCAACGTTTTGCAAATCGTGGTGAAAATCCTGATGACCTTTTTCAGGTGGGTTGCATCGGACTGATTAAGGCAATTGACAATTTTGATATTTCCCACGAGGTGCGTTTTTCAACCTATGCTGTGCCTATGATTATCGGTGAAATCAGAAGATATTTACGAGATTACAACCCTATCCGCGTCAGTCGTTCATTAAGGGATACGGCATATCACGCCATGCAGATTAAGGAAAAAATTCAGAACACTCTTGGCAGGGATGCTACCATTGATGAAATTGCAAAGGAAATGGAGATTGAGCCTGTTCAGGTGATTATTGCACTTGAGGCAATTGTTGACCCAATTTCACTTTATGAGCCTGTTTATTCTGACGGTGGTGACACAATTTATGTTATGGACCAGGTGGGAAGCTCGGAAAGTGACGAGGACTGGCTTTATGAAATTGCCATAAAAGAGGCTATAAACGACTTAAGTGACCGTGAAAAGCAGATTCTAAACCTCCGTTTTATGCAGGGTAAAACCCAGATGGAGGTAGCTCGGGAAGTGGGCATAAGTCAGGCACAGGTCAGCCGTCTTGAAAAGGGTGCTATCCGCAAGGTAAAAGAATATTGAAATAAACCTTACAGTATTGCATATTATTCTGTGAGGTGATTTTATGAATTGTTGTATAACAGATATGCGTGAAAGGGAAGTCATAAACTTAAATGACGGCTGTCGGCTCGGTCCTGTCTGCGATGTGGAATTCGACACCTGCTCGGGAAATATTACCGCTCTCATTATCTACGGCAAGAGCAAATTTTTAGGACTTATGGGTCGTGACGAGGATATCCGAATCTGTTGGAATGAAATAAAGGTTATCGGTAACGACACAATTCTTGTCGATATATGTCTTCCTGAAAAAAACAAGCAACATTCAAAGGAGAATGTGTTCGATTCCTTATTCAAAAACAGATAGGTGTTGAAAAGATCGGATTTCTGTGATACAATAGTACAAACTATAGATTTTTCTATTGTATCGGGGTGTAAAAGTGAATGAATAAAGTTAAACTTACTATCCGTGGAATAAGCTACTATATCAATACTGATGAAAGTGTTGAATATACTGAAGAGCTTGGAAAGAAAATCGACCAGCGACTTTCTGACCTTCTTGACGGCGGACTTCGTCTTTCTGTTAATCAGGCTACTGTGCTTGTATCCCTTGAAATGGCTGATGCTCTTTCAAAGACTCTTAAAGAGGTTGACGCTTTACAGGCTCAGATGAAGGAATATCTTGAGGATTCTGCAAAGGCAAAGAATGAAAGAGATTATTACAAGCGTGAGCTTGAAAGACTCAAGACAGAAGCAAAATTCAAAAATGACCAGATAAATCTTTTTGCAAAGGCAAATAACAATGAATAAACCGGAAATTCTCGCTCCCGTAGGAAATTCGGAAAATCTAAAGGCTGCTGTGCTTTCAGGAGCAGATGCAGTCTATTTTGGTTTGGGTAATTTTAATGCTCGAAGAAATGCCCGGAATTTTTCCCAGGAGCAGGCAAAAGAAGCAATTGAATATTGTCACAGTAGGGGTGTTAAGGTACATATTACGCTTAACACCCTTATTAAGGATACGGAAATAAAGGATGCTATCGAAGCAGTCAAAACTGTTTGTCAGCTTGGTGCAGATGCAATTATTGTGCAGGATTTGGGTCTTGCTAAAATCATTAAAACCGTTTGCCCTGAAATAGAAATGCACGCCTCCACACAGATGAGTGTTGGCACTCTTGAAGGAATTTATGAGCTTGAAAGACTGGGCTTTAAACGAGCAGTTTTACCAAGAGAATTAAGTTTTGACGAAATAAAATACCTTTGTGAGCACTCCCCCATTGACCTTGAGTTTTTCATTCACGGTGCACTTTGTATGAAGTCGGAGGCCAAGCGGTCTTAGGAAGA
>JAZNTF010000128.1:0-3782 GCA_045591625.1 Candidatus Fimenecus sp. | reverse complement strand
GCTTGTTAAAGAATTCGATAGCAAACTGGTCAAGAAGGTAACCTTCGTGAACAGCGTGAACTTCAACACCGTCAACACCTGCATCACGACAGAGTTTTGCTGTCTTTGCAAATGCTTCGATAATTTCGTGAATCTGATCCTTTGTCATTTCAGGACAGATGATATCATGAGCCCAACGAGAAGGCTGTGGACTTGGAGAAGCTAATTCGTGAGATGTATCAAGAATAGGCTTGATAAGAGCACGAGTAAACTTATTTCTGTGGAGAGGAGCTACAAGCTCTGTAATAGCCCAGCTTCTACCCATACCGGCAGTCAACTGAATAAATAATTTTGCACCTGTCTTATGGATTTCGTCCATAAATTCTTTGAGTTCTTCAGACATTTTTGGGTTCTGCCAAAGCCATTTTCCCCAGAAAGTATCACGGAGTGGTGCAATACCGGGGATAATAAGACCAACATTGTTGTTAGCTCTTTCTAAGAAAAGCTTAGCTGCTTCCTTGTCAAAACCACAACCTGTAAGTTCAAACCAACCGAAAAGAGATGTACCACCCATAGGACACATAACTATACGGTTTTTGATTTCAACATTACCGATTTTCCAAGGAGTAAACAATGCTTCGTACTGTTGATTCATACAAACACTTCCTTCTCAATTTTGAGCATAAAATATTACTATATAAGTATATAAAAATATACATTTTATGTCAAGGTGATTTGTTAATAAAATAACAAAATTGATGTTTTTGATAAACCAAAGGCTCCCTTTAATCAGGGAGCCAAAAATCTATATGATTTAATTATAATATAAATTATTATTTTGTGTATATGGTTCATAGGTTGCGTTTGTACCGATTTTACGGAGTGTTTCTTTGTCCGTATCAGAAAGCACCACAGTAGCGTGAACATCACAACCCTTGAGACCGTTGATTGCATCAAGTGCTTGTTTTGCAAGTGGATTCATAGTTGCGCAGATTGAAAGAGCAATAAGAATTTCATCAGGGTGAAGACTTGTATCCATTTCGTGCATTTTACACTTTAATTCCTTGATAGGTTCAAATACAGTAGGAGAGATAAGTAAAATTTCATCATCGATATTTGCAAGTGCCTTCAAAGCATTAAGAAGCATAGCAGATGATGAACTCAAAAGGTCTGATGCCTTACCTGTAATAACTCGACCATCATGAAGTTCAATTGCGGTAACAGGGGCATTTGTCATTTCAGAAATATTGAGTGCAGTTGAAACAACAGGTCTGTCATCTGTGCTAATGTTAAGCTGTTTCATAATAAGCTCAATTTTATAAAGTTCACTGGAAACATTTTTGTTGTTTTTCTGTTGAACAAGGTAGTTGCAATGACGACGAAGGATTTCCTTTTTTGAAGCTTTAAGTACAACATCATCGTCAATGATGCAATTACCGGCCATATTAACACCCATATCAGTAGGTGATTTATATGGTGATTCACCGTATATTTCTTCAAAAATTGTGTTAAGTACAGGGAAGTTTTCCACATCTCGATTATAGTTTACTGTTGTAACGCCATAAGCCTCAAGGTGGAACGGGTCAATCATATTAACATCGTTAAGGTCTGCTGTAGCAGCCTCATAAGCAAGGTTTACAGGATGCTTAAGCGGTAAATTCCAAATAGGGAATGTTTCAAATTTAGCATATCCTGCTTTGATGCCACGCTTATGTTCGTGATAAAGCTGTGAAAGACAAACTGCCATTTTTCCGCTACCGGGACCGGGAGCTGTAATAACAACAAGCGGACGAGTAGTGCCGATATAGTCGTTTTTACCATATCCGTCATCACTGACTATGAGTTGAACATCAAGAGGGTAGTTTTCAATAGGATAGTGACGATAGACATTTATGCCAAGGTTCTGAAGCTTTTGTTCAAAAGCGGTAACTGATGGTAAAGCAGAATATTGAGTGAGCACAACGCCACCAACATAAAGACCAAATCCGTGGTAGATATCAATAAGACGAAGTACATCAAGGTCATAGGTAATGCCAAGGTCACTACGGATTTTGTTCTTTTCAATGTCCTTTGCACAAATAGCAATAATAATTTCAGCATCATCTTTGAGTTGAAGAAGCATTTTCATTTTACTGTCAGGTTTAAAACCGGGAAGTACTCTGGCAGCATGGTAATCGTCAAAAATCTTTCCACCGAATTCAAGGTATAGCTTACCACCGAATTTGCTAATACGCTCCTTGATATGCTCCGACTGCATACGGAGATATTTATCATTATCAAAACCTAATTTACGCATAATTTACACCTACAAAATTTATATAAAAGTTATTCAGATTTATTTTCAACGTCGTCCGAAGTTGTAACATCATCCGAAGTTGTAATCGGCTCAGGCTTATTGTTGAGCCATGCTACAACAAGAGCATATATTGCAGAGGCAATCGGAACACCGAGTAAAATACCAAGAATTCCACCCATATTGCCGCCGATAATAACTGCAAGAAGCACAAGAATTCCGGGGAGACCAACTGATTTACCAACAATTTTAGGGTAAATAAAATTGTTGTCAATAGCCTGAAGAATCAGCACAAAAATAAGGAATAAAAGTGCTTTGAGCGGACTTTCCATAAAGATTATGAAACAGCCGATAAACTCACCGATAAGTGGCCCGATAACAGGAATAAGAGCGGTGATTCCGATTATAACAGAGATAACTGCAGCATTCGGAAAACGGAAAATGCTCATTCCTATAAAGCAAAGCACAGCAAGAATAATTGCATCTGTGAACTGACCTGTTATAAAGTTTGAAAAGGAAGTTGAGGCAACAGAGCAGATATCCAAGGTCTTGTTGTGAGCCTTTTCAGGCAGTGCCTTTTTAAAAATTCTGTTTATAAAAATACCAATCTTTTCTTTTTCAGCAAGAATATAAATAGCAACTATGAAACCTATAAGCGTATTTGTAATTCCCGAAATTACAGATGAGGTAACACCCACTGTAGTATTGAGAATATCTCCTGCACTTTCAAAGGTGAAGAATTCTCCCAACATTGAAGTGATGGTTGATATATCAATTTTTGGATTATGAAGAAATTCTGTGTTGATTTCAAGACTGAAGCGTGTAATCATACTATCAATCCAATTAACAGCACTTGCATAATAATCAGGGAATTTGTCAACTATGAGAAGAATTGAGTTGTGAAGCTGAGGAATGATAATGAAAAGTAAAAGAACAATAAAAGCTAATACAAGCAAAACAGTTGAAATGAGACTTACAGGTCGCACCAGCTTGTTAACGATTTTATTCTTACTGTTTTTCATTCCCTTGAAAACCTTAGTTTCAAGAAGATTCATAGGAATATTAAGTATGAACGCCAGACATAATCCTACAATCAAAGGTGCAAGTATTCCAAGAATTGTACCGACAAAAGAGGTAACTGACGACAGGTTCTGTGAAATTGTAAAAAGTACAATTCCAAATGTAATGATTCCAAGAATCTTTTCAATATTTTTTTTAGATAAGTTCATATTTAACCTCAATTAATATTAAAAATACCATTTTTGTATATTGTTACACATATTTAAAATATTATATATGAAAATGGTGATAAAAGCAAGATAACAGGTAATTTCTTTGAGTAGAAAAAAAGTATCAAATTATGTTGAAAATATATAAAAACTGTATAATAAACGCCAATAGTAACCCCCCGGCTAAGCCGGGGGTTCTTCATATGCGGGCAAAGCCCTATGATACTGGCATCGCCTCAAGGCGTACCCTACGACTACCTTCTGCAAAGGTTTGTTACTTG
>JAZNTF010000127.1:0-4298 GCA_045591625.1 Candidatus Fimenecus sp. | reverse complement strand
TTTCTATAACAACGAAAGAATTCAGTTAAAAACAAAACTGACTCCGTTAGAAAAACGAAATCAGTTTGTTGCTTAAATTTTAATATTTAACACCATAGGGGGTGTTTTTTGTACTGTCCGCACAATCTGGGGCAGTTCATTTCCTACCGCCGTCCAAGTTATTTAATTGATTATTTAGCCTTAGCTTTTCTAGCTTCGATTTCAGCAACCATCTGTGCCTGTTTCTTTTCAGTAATTGTGTAGAAGAACATTGGAACTGCACAAGCGATAAAGCTGAATACACCTGAAAGAACAAGAACCTTCCAAAGAGCATCTGCATTACCAACTTCGTATGTTTTAGTATTAATCTGAGCAATACTAAGTGACATAACACCAACGAAAGCACCTACTGCCATACCAACCTTGTTGATAAGTGTCTGCATTGCGTAACAGATACCTTCACCACGTTCACCAGTTTTCCATTCAAGATAGTCAACTGTATCACCAATCATAGCGTAAGTGATGATGTTGTTAACACCCTGTGGAATACCAAGAAGGATAAGACAAATAGCCGCTGCAAGAAGCGCACCTTTTCCTTCGTAGCCAATAAAGTACATTGCCATCATTACAAGACCACCGAAGAGGTGAACAATAATATATGACCATTTCTTTGTAAATTTCTTTGACAACCATGGAGAAAGAAGAGATGCTACAAGACCACCCGGTACAACCAAGAGTGTTATAATACCATACAAGCTCTCGTCGTGCAAAATGTATTTTGCAAAATACAAACCACCTGTGTATGTATATACACTTCTTGCGCCACCAAGAACACCTGAAAGAACAAGAAGAAGAAGTTCTTTATTCTTAAAGAGGAGTTTGATATTATGAGAAAAGCTTGGTGGATTCTCATCAGTTGTAAAGTACTCTCTAGTATTCTTAAAGCCATAGAAGAACATTGGAATAGCAGCAATAACAAGAACAACAGCAGCTATAAAATAAGTCCACTTAAGTGTTTCAGCATTTGCTACTTCAGAGCCTGCTCTAACTGTACCGACAAATGTCTTAACAGCTTCCAACTCTGTTATACCCTGGTTAGCAACCATATTTCTGATTGCTTCAGCTTTATCATTGAGAATTAAATTATAAGTTGCCTGGTCAATAACATTACCTGCATTATCTAAAAATGCTGCATACTTAAACTGTTCAGTGAGTTTACCGGTAATAACAGGTAATAAAACTGTAACCAGACCCGCACCAACTGTACAAGCCAAACGTGCAACAGTAAGAATATTACCTCTTGTTTCTGTATTATTTGTCATACATGTTGCAAGACCCCAATACGGAACGTCAGCAACAGTATAAACAACGGACCAGATAACATACAAAATAGAAATAATAGCAAATGTAGAGCCAATATTTATATTCTGTGAAATATCTTCAGGACTGAAGAATGGCAAGAAACAAAGAATTGTGCAAACGCCGATAGGAATAGCCATCCACTTAAGATAAGGACGACAATTACCCCACTTAGTTCTTGTTCTGCCAACAATTGAACCCATAATAGGGTCGTTAAGTGCGTCGAAAATACGTGCAGCAAGCATAAGAACAGCAACAGCAACAGCACCATCAAGAGGACCAACTTTTACACCTGAAGCACCAAAAAGAAGTGCGTCAGTCATATAAGCTGTAATGTACGAACCGATGATTGTACAAATAAAATTCTGGCCTATACCGGTAACACTATAAGCAATTGCTTCCTTTGGCTGAACGCCCTTACCCGGTGTAGTACCAAAAAGCTTATGAAGGTCTAACTTCATATAACTCTCTCCCTTACATATAAAATAACTTAATAAGTATATCATATTAAAACATATATTTCAATGTTTTTTAACAAAAAATGAACAAAAATATACTCCCCTACACCATAATGTAAGGGAGTAGTAGATTATTTACTGTTTTGCTCCGTTATCAAACATTTCAAGAACTTTTACACTTGCTGCGAAGCAATCTGCAAGACATTCCTTGTTAAGCTTTTCAGGAGTATCAAGTCTTGTGTGATAAAAATCAGGAAGAGCATGATTAAGCGCTGTGATACCTGTTGAACGCATACCAGCCTGTGCAAACGCTGCTGAGTCAGTTGCACCACCGAGTGGAGGAACCATACCCTTACCACATTTAATACCAAGTTCATCACAAGCTTCTACAAACAAGTCAGAAACATCTTTATCAACCTTAACTGTTGCATTAAGGTCACGATAGTTTGCTTGTAAGTATTCAGGCTGAGTAATTGTATCGTATGAATAAACAAATGTAGGAACATCGTTAAATTCGTGAGCATGTGCTTCACACCATGCCTTTGCACCGCGAAGACCTGATTCTTCAGAACCTGTAAGAACAACACCGATTTCTGTATTTTCAAGTTCAACACCAGCATCTTTAAGTGCTTTAAGAATTGCAATACCGATATAACAACCTGAAAGGTTATCATTAGCGCCGTCAACAACTCTCTTTTTGTTCCACATAAAGTAAAGACCAAACCAGAAAGGAACAAATGCAAGACCACCAAGACCAAGTCTTGTTGCAAGTTCAGCATCAACACCTACAAGCTTTGCAATAGCGATACCAACCATATAGAAAGCACCGATAAAGCATACAAACATATGAATATCAAAGCCAAGGTATGTAAACTTATATTTAAATGGCCATTCCCAAGTAGCGTCAGGATGTCCGTTGAAAATAATTCTTCTCTTTACTTCCCCTGTTGGCTTTTTAAAACCAGCTGCATTATGACCTGTTTCTTCTTTAAAAAGTTTATCAACAGTTTTCTTGTAAAGACCAAACTGTAAGAAACAAAGAATGAGACCAAGTGCAATAAATACAATTGAGAGTGCCGGCACAAAGAAATATGATACAAGCGCTAAGAAGCAACATGTAATTGTGAAATAAATCCAACCATAGAATGAATCAGGGTTTTCTTTAAATGAATCAACGTATGTCTCATCACATCCTAAATCCTTAAGCTGCTTTGCCATATATTCGCAAGCCTGTTTTTCACCCTTAGAGCCGGGAGCTCTCTTTTCAAATTTAGTACAAATATGAGTGATTTCATCAATCATAAATTGTGCTGCTTCATCCTTTTTTTCAATAACTTTTTTCAAATCCATATTGAAATCCCCCTTAAATAATATAATAATACTTTATCATAAAAAAATTTAAAAATCAACTGAATTTACACATTAAAAAGAAAAAACACAAGGAAGTCCTTGTGTTTTTTATGTATATATTATGTTTTTAATTATTCGCTCTTCATTTTTGCGAAACAATCGCTACAATATACCGGTCTGTCATCCTTTGGTTCAAAAGGAATCTTAGCTTCGCCACCACATGAAGCACATGTTGCTGTGTGGTAAACTCTTTCACCACGATTAGCATTCTTACGAGCTATACGGCATTCTTTACATGACTTTGGCTCGTTTACAAGTCCTTTCTCAGCATAAAATTCCTGTTCACCTGCTGTAAAAACAAATTCGTTTCCACAAGTTTTACAGATGAGTGTCTTGTCTTCGTACATTTTGATAACCTCACAAAATTTATTTTTACCCCATACGGATTTGCACCGCATCATTTGTTAATGCTCAACTATGAGTTCTGGGCATATTATTTATCAGTCTGAAACAAACGCACCTTTCGGCGTATTCTCTGTATTGCATTATCTACAGATTTAACATCGCAATCAAGGATATCGGCAATTTCAGAATATGTAATACCTAATAATAAAAGTTTAAAAACTTTTCTTTCCGATTTCGAAAAATTATTCTCTGCAAAATGCATAATTTCATCTAATTCTTCGTTGATAATAACTGAATCTTCCGGTGAAGGATAATGATATACATTCAAAGCTTCATTATCAATATAATCATCTATATCAACACTGTTATTAATAACATCATCAGATTTGCGAAGAAGCGAAATCATTTTACGGAAAGTAACTGTTGATGAATATGTACCGAACTTTGCACCATTGTTTTCATCATAAGAATAGATTGCAGAAACAAAACCAATCATACCCTCCTGATATAAATCATCAAAATCCAGTCCATTTAAATTCTTAAAAGAATGTGCCTGTCCGAGTATTTTATCAGAATATCTTTCAATTAACAGGGACAATGCAACACTGTCGCCACTTTTTGCACCAAATATCAATTCATTATCGTCAAAATTGTTAACTGAATTATTACTCAATATATCACCTCTAAATGTATATAAATGCACATTAACATTCACTATTATTCAAATTATATCACAAAAAAAATTAA
>JAZNTF010000126.1:0-10942 GCA_045591625.1 Candidatus Fimenecus sp. | reverse complement strand
CCTCACTCCAAAGCCAATCGGCACAATCGAGTGGGAATAATACCGAATGGCTAACAAGTGCCCGAAACCCCTTGAAAATACAGGGCTTTCGGGCATTTCTGTAATTTAGAAAAACGCCACTGCAACGCTTTTGCAACTCGCAATGTTAAAAGCGCAAAAAAGAATAGTTGCAAGTGGTTTGCGAGTTAATAACGAGACGAAGAGAGGAATTACATATGAAGTGTCCGAGTTGCGGAGCAGAAGCAAAAGGTAAGTTCTGCGAATACTGTGGAAGTGAAATGCCACAGGAAAAACCAACTGTTAATATTACAAATAATTACTATGGTGGTACGACGCCTCAGGATAATACCGAGATTGAAAACAATCTCGGTAAATGTCCTAAGTGCGGTAATTCCAAAATCACATTCCAGAGAGAGCGAGTAGGTACTGCAACCCAATCTCGTTCCCGTAAAAACTATATTGGTAGTGGTAGACAAGGTCAGTCCGTAAGTCAGTCTGCATATAGAACGGTTGGTGTGTGCCAAAACTGCGGATATACTTGGAACCCCAACGCAACTACCAAGAGTTCCGGCAAGAAGACTTGGTTGTGGGTTCTTGGTTGGATTTGTATTTTCCCGTTGCCCCTCACTATATTGCTGTTAAGAAAAAAGGATATGAAACCCGTAGTTAAATACGGCATTATCGCCGTTGCTTGGGTTCTGTTCTTGGTTATTGGTATGGCTGGCAATAGTGAAACCGATGTTTCTCAGACCGACACACCGCCGTCTTATAACGAAATCGTTCAATCAAACGAATCAGAAACAAGTAATAGCAATATTGAAAAAGAGGAAACAGAACAAAATAAGATAGTTGATGATGAAGTGGTAAATGGATTTTTGAGCGAATGTGAATTTGATTATGGCGAGATTGATAAAGGCAATATTAGAACCAAATTTTTCGTTCATATAAATGGATGCAGAACAGAATTGTTAAATAGCAATACGGATGAATTAATTATAACAATAAATGGATATCATATTGACAACATTAATGAAACTGAAGTAACAGAAGCATTCAAGATGGTTGCACAAACAATCAATGAGAATGAATATGATACAGAATTAGAAGAAGTCATTACTGGATTATTAGCGCACGATACAGATATATACGAAGGGGCAGTTGGAAATATTAATTACAAATTTTATCCTTTTGTAGAGTTGTCAAAAGGGGTATCTGAAAGTCGGATTGAAATAAGAACCACAATTTATAATGTGGAGTAACGTATGTCATCAAGCCGAAACAGTATCTTAAAAAAGGTGAACGCGTCGTTTTTATGGGGCAGGATATAACCGCCGAAAAAGACGGTTATGTGACCTTGTATGGGGCAAACCACCCGGCACTATTCCACAGGCGATTTTGCAACTTTTTCTGCAACAAAAATTTTGATAAATGAAATAACGAGTAGAAAAACGGGTTCAAAATTGCCGTTTAGGATAATATTTAGGGCATAAATAAGCCGAAGAAGAATCCCAAAAATGAGTGGGAATAATTTAATAAAGTTAATCGAGACGACCTTGATTTATCAGGGTCGTGTTTTCTGCTTTATCAAAGGATTTTTTACTTTTGTTATCACGTGAATTACATTAGTATTGATTTTTCAATTAAAAAACTGTACAATGGTTTTGCAAATGAGATTTTCTCTTTGATATATTTATGTGGGGGATTTTTATGAGTGAAAATTTAAACAATGAAAACAAGATGGTTGATGAAAGCAATCCATCTCCTGAAAAAGAAAAAGCAACGGATAATGTTTCTCATAAAAATAATTTGCCTTTTTTCAAGAATAAAAAGGTTATTATTCCTTTGGTTGCAGTTCTTTGTTTTGCTTTTCTTTTCGTATATTCAGCGGTTCTTATTGGTGTCACTGTCAAGATTGACAGAAAAATAATCGCAGAACAAACCGGAGATACATCAATTCATGAAGGTAGCACTTCATCGAATGAAATAAAAGACAATACAAACGAAACCGAGAAAAAAACCGCAAATGATAACAAGGAGAAAAAAATTCAACTCAACCAAACGGTTACGATTGGTAATGTCATGGAGCTTACATTAGAGTCCTCTGAATGGCTTGATGTACTTCTTCCTTCAAATACATCCGGTGCATATTCATATTATGACGATAAAGAAGGAGAAAAATTCTTTGTTGTCAAAGGAAAAGTTAAAAGTCTTGCTAATGAAGCATTCGATGTCAGCCACACTCATCAATCACATATCTTAATCAATGGTACATATAAAGCAGATGTGGAAATGGAAACAGAAGAATCCGATGGCACTTCCTTCTACGGCACTTTAAAGCCTCTTCAGACTCTTGATGTTGTAATATATGCTTCCGTTTCTGATGAAGTATATAATATATGCGATGATATTGTACTTACTATGGAAATCGTCAATGATGTCGAAGATGCAACTGGCTATTATATCAACGGTAAACCACACGGAACATACACAATTAAATTTGATAACCCAAAGAAATGAGGAATGATTTAGGATGAAGAAAACTATTAAAAAGATTACTGCAGTTTTACTTATATTAGCAATTACGGTTTCCTTTGCCGGTTGCGGTGAAATTTCAAAGGCTGAAAAAACTGTTAACAATACATTCAAAGCATTGCAAAACGCTGATTTTGAGGAGGCATCAAAATATATTAATTTGGATGATTTTTTCCCAAACAGCACCAGCTCGGAGTCTGTTAGTGAATCCGCTGAATCTCAGGCTTTGCTTGAAAAATTATTCAGCTCACTTCAGTACGAATTTGTTTCTTCTGAAAAAATTGACAAAGAGACTGTTATGGTTAAGGTTAAAGTCACTACAATTGATATGAAGCCTGTAATGACAGAGTTTATGAAAAAGCTTTTGGAATATTCATTTGCAAATGCTTTTGCTGACCCACAGCCTACAGAAGAAACAAACAAGGCAACAATGGATATGATGCTTGAATGCCTTTCTGCGGAGGACCTTGCTTTAATTACAAACGAGGTTAACATCAAGGTTGTTAAGGCAGATAAAAACTGGAAAATAGATTTTACTGAAGATATGGCCGATGTTTTAGTCGGTGGTATGATATCAGCAACTGAAGAATTAGCTGATTCCCTTAAGGATTTAGGATGAAAAATGATGGTGAGGAAAAATCCTCACCATTCTTGTATTGTTTTATGAATATTTTTATGTTAGTATAATTAAAAAGGAGTGGTTTTTATGAAAAAGAAAAAAATATTAATTATTGCTATTGCAGTTTTAGTTATTATAGGAGCTGTCACTTTGCCTTTTATGGGATACAAAAAGGATTCAAAGGACACTAAAGAGCTTTTTGAGGAAAATGTCGCTTCGGTTGGTTATGAAAACTCAATTGAAACTGCTATCCCTCAAACTGAACTTTATAACATGATAAAAAATCACTTTACCTCCCCTCTTGCTGAAGGAAAAACTGAGAAAAAGGCTATTGTGATTGGTTATGACGGATGTCGTGCCGATATTCTTAATATAAGAGAAACAGAAAAAAGTGGTATTTCCGCTATGCTTGATATTGGTGGTTCAATAAATCTCTCATATTGTGGTGGCGTGAATTTTCCTGAAAAAAACACACAGGATACTTCAACTGCACCCGGTTGGTGTTCAATTCTCACCGGTGTCTGGGCAGATGAGCACGGAATCACTGCAAATGATATTACAAAATCACTCGAGCACAAAACTCTTCTTACAACTCTTGTTGAGGACGAGGTTATAGACAGCTCAGCTTTCATTACAAAATGGAAGGGTCATTTTGACAGAAAAGATGCTACATATCTTCTTGAAAAGGAATACTGTGAGGATAATGCTCTTAATGTTACCTTCAACAGATGTCGTAATGACAAAGCGTCTCACAAGTATACCCTTGAAGAAATTTCAAAAGAAGATTGTTCTGACTTTATTTTTGTAATCTATGAACCAACTGATGGTAAAGGCCACGATACAGGCTTTTCATATAACAATCCAAAATACCAGAAGGCTTTCAAAGAAGCGGACAATTATGCTTTTGAAACACTCAAAGCTATTACAGGCAGAGAAACTTATAGCACTGAAGACTGGCTTATAATCATAACATCTGACCATGGTGGTATAGGTACGGGACATGGTGATGAAAGCATTCAGGAAAGAATGACATTTATTGTGTCAAACAAAGGATAATAAAATGCAGAATATTACGTTTGAACAATTCTGCAACGCAGAATTCAACCTTTTTAAAGCTAATCCAATAATTAAAAATCCTATTAACAGTTTTGTTATCGCTGACCCAAGTGTACTGACTCCTGATGTTTCTCACGATGGAAAGTGGCATTTATTCTGTCATACTTTTTTTGGTGTTTACAGATACGAGAGTACGGACGGAATTAATTTCAGTAATAAGGGTAAAATTGTAAGTCGTGCTATGCGACCAAACATCAATTATATTGACGGGAAATACTACCTTTTTTATGAAAGAACAAGACCCGTTGTTTTCAATCTCTTAAGCCTTGTAGGTGCTAAATGGATATCTGAAATTTACTGTACCCAATCAACAGATTTAAAAAACTGGTCAACACCATATCTTGTAATTGGCAAAACTCGTGATTATGAAGAATGTAAATATGGCATTGCTATTTCAAATCCATTTTTGATGAACATTGATAACAAATACAGAATGTACTATTCCTGTGGGCAGACATTTATAAAAGATTGTGGTTTCTGTGAACCTACTCACATAAGTTTTGCAGAAAGTGAAAGCATCACAAAGGGCTATATTTCAAGAGAAAAACCGATTATCAGCCCTGACAAAAACATCCGATATCTCAACCTTTGTTCAGGTTGTCTTAAAGTATATAAGCTTAAAGACTGTTATATCGGTCTTCAAAATGGTCTTTTTGAAGAAAACGGAATAAGTCATTCTGCAATTATGCTTTTAAAATCTCAGGATGGCGTGAATTTTGAGTTTGTTAAGCCTTTTTTAGTGCCGCAAATACAGGATAACAGCAAATGGATGGCACAATATGTATATGCCTGTTGTCTTACATATTACAAGGGTAAATTAAGACTTTATTTCAATGCAAGAAATGTTTCAAATAATCTTACAGGCAGAGAATGTATAGGAATTTATGAGGCAGAAATATGAGAAAAACTATTTTAAAAAATAAAGATATCAATATCCGTGACCCTTTTATTCTCTTTGAAGACGGAAAATATTATATGTATGGAACAAGAGCACGATTTTTCGGTATAAAGGTTGGCGGATTTGATGTTTATACATCAACTGACCTTGAAAACTGGAGTAAACCACACGAATGTTTTAATTCTAAAAAATACAGAATGAATACGGCAGTAAACTGGGCTCCTGAAGTACATAAATACAATGGTGCTTACTATATGTTTGCCACATTCACACGGAAATCCAACAAGTTAAGAGGTACATTCATATTAAAGGCTGACAACCCTCTCGGACCTTTTGAGCCACACAGTAATGGTGTTGTCACACCTGAGGAATGGGAATGTCTTGACGGTACACTTTATATAAATCGTGATGGCAAGCCTTATATCATTTTCTGCCACGAACACACACAGATTATTGACGGAACAATCTGTTATGCACCATTAAGCGATGACCTTACTGAACCAATCGGTGATGCCGTAACACTTTTCAAGGCATCTTCACCATATTGGGCTGATGAAAGCAAGAGTCCAAAAGAGCATCGCATAACAGACGGTCCATTTATGTATCGTTCAAAAACTGACGAGCTTTTTATGCTTTGGTCAACCTTCATAAAAGGTAAATATGCAGAATGTCTTGTTAAATTCAATGGTGGAGAAATCGGAATGGACTTTACTCACCTTCCGCCTATGATTGATAATGACGGTGGTCACGGAATGGTGTTCAAGGATGATGAAAAATTCTATCTCACATTCCACTCCCCTAACCAATCAGGTTTTGAACATCCGAGATTTATTGAAATTGAAGACACAGGCGACAATATTGTACTAAAATAATTGTAGTGGTGTGAAATTATGAAAAAAGGTAAAAAAGCATTAAAAGTTATCGGGTCGGTGGCATTGGCAGTGGTGGTTGGTGCCGGAATATGGCAGATAGGTGTTCATGAGAAATCAAAAAAATACAATTTAATTACACTCGACACAAGTAATGTGCCATCCCCTATTACATCTCCGGTAAAGGAAGACTATATTCAATTAAGTGATGTTAAAATGCACTATTCTGTTTATGGTGAAAGTGGTTATCCTCTTATTCTTGTACACGGAAATGGCGGAAGTCAGGATTCACTTAAAGGGGCTGCAACATATCTTGCAAATGACTACACAGTTTATGTAATTGAAAGTCGTTGTCACGGACAAAGCACTGACCCGGGTATAATTTCATATGACCTTATGGCAAAGGACATTAAGGAATTCATTGAAAAAATGAATTTAGAAAAGCCTTTTCTTATGGGACACAGCGACGGCGGTATAAATGCACTTACTGTTGCTTATACATATCCTGATTTGCTTGGTGGTTTTATCTCTTGTGGTGCCAATACAACTCCTAAAACATTCAAGCCTTATTTCACAATTGCAGTTGCTGTCAATGACATTTTCAGACCCAATAAACTCAATGATATGATGCTCACATTACCACAAATGAATGAAGAATTGCTTTCACAAATCACTTGTCCTGCATATATTGTTGCAGGTGAATTTGACATTATGTGGCTTTCGGACTCCGTTCTTATCCACAATAGCATTAAGAACAGTAAAATTGCAATAATCAAGGATGCTGACCATTCATCGTATATCTCACAAGATGGTAAGCAAGCCTATGTTCTTGCAAAAGATTTTTTTGATACAATTGAACAATAAAAATTGACAGAGGGTGTTTATTCACCCTCTTTTTTCATCACTTTATCAATTTGTGTATATTATTATTTTTTTTCTTGTTTTATATATGACAATGAATTATAATGAGTCCGTAGACAATTCCATATTAGGAGGATTATATTATGAAAAAAAGCAAAAAGATTTTATCAGTTTTTCTTGCGATTGTTATGACCTTCTCCTGTCTTACAATTGCCGGTCTTGCTGTAAGTGGTGATGTTCCTGAAGATATTATCGCAATGTCAAGTCAGGTAGCTGTTAATATTGAGCAGGAAGGAATAGTGCTTCTTGAAAACGAAGATGATGTTTTACCGCTCGGCGACAAAAATGTTAATATTTTTGGTGCAGGTTCTGTTGTTCCTTTTCTTGGTGGTGCAGGTTCAGGTGCTATTACGACCGAAGACCCCGTCACCTTCTATGAGGCACTTGACGAAAATAACATAAACTACAACACAGAGCTTCGTGACCTTTATGTGCAAGAATGTAGTGGAAATGAAATGCCAAAAACAGATAATACTGTTGTAAACAATCTTCTTCAACTTGTACTTGCTCAGAATTCCCTTGAAGAAATGGTTTGTGAAAAGCTTACTGAAGATATTATGCAAAACGCTGTGGAATTCTCTGACACTGCAATTATTGTAATCAGTCGTACAAGCCGCGAAACAGCTGATATTCCTATGGAAGTACTCAGCCTCAGTGAGGAAGAAACAAAACTTGTTGAAAAGGTTACATCTACATTTGAAAATGTTATTGTTCTTTTCAATACAGGTAATGTAATGGAAATGGGTTGGCTCCAGGAATACGAAAGTATTAAGGCTGCTGCAATGATTTGGATTCCGGGCGAATTTGGTATGAGAGCAGTCGGACAGATGCTTTCAGGTGAAGTTAATCCTTCCGGCAGACTCACGGATACAATTGCATACAGCATCAAGGACCATCCTTCAACAGAGTGTTTCGGTACTTATGAATATGAAGGTGGCGGAAACTATGTTGAATATCTTGAAGGTATTTATGTAGGATACCGTTATTTCGAAACCTTTGCCAAGGATAAGGTGCAATATCCTTTCGGTTATGGTATTTCCTATACAACATTCAGCAAAGAGCTTATTTCCTATGATATCAATCAGGATATAATCAAGGTGAATGTTAAGGTTACAAACACCGGTAAGGTTGCAGGTAAAGAAACTGTGCAGATTTATTACACCGTTCCTTATACAGATAGCGGAATCGAAAAGAGTGCTATTTGCCTTGGCGGATATACAAAAACAGAAATGCTTAAACCAAACAACAGTGAAGTTGTTACAGTGGAGCTTAAAATCAAAGATATGATGTCCTATGACAAGGATAATCTCGAAGCCTGGATTCTTGAAAAAGGTGATTATGAAATCATTCTCGGTGAAAATGTGCGTGACCACATTGATTCATTCAAATACACAGTTAAAGAGGATGTTATTGTAAAAGAAGACGAAGTTTCAGGAAATGAAATAAAGAATCTTTTTGATTTTGTATATTCAGGCTTCACAGTTCTCTCAAGAAGTGATTATGAAGGTACATATCCTGTTGCAAGACAGCTTACAGCAACCGATGATATCTTAAATCCTGACAAACTTCCTGAGCCTACAACTGAAGGTGAAATTCCTGCCATCGGTGTTGAATATGACGAAACAATTATGCTTCAGGATGTTTATGAAAACCCTGAACTTATGGACAAATTCCTTGACCAGTTAACACTTGATGAAATGATTACTCTTGTTGCTCATAGTGGTTATGAAACTCAGGGAATTGACCGTCTCGGTGTACCTAAAACTTACGATAATGACGGACCATCATGCGTAAAAGGTGCTCATGGTCAGACATATTTTGATTGTGGTACAGCATATCCTTGCGCTACCGCAATTGCCTGTACATGGAATGACGACCTTGCTTTTGAAATGGGCAAGAGTGCAGGTATTGAAGCAGATGCTATGGATACAGACATCTGGTATGCTCCGGGTGCTAACATTCACCGAAATCCTATGGGTGGCAGAAACTTTGAATACTTCTCAGAAGACCCACTCGTTGCAGGCAGAATGTCAGCAAATATTGTTGCCGGTGCAAAATCAGAAGGATTAATTACTACTATAAAGCACTTCGTCCTCAATGAACAGGAATCTCATCGTAATGGTATTTTTACTTGGTGCGATGAACAGACCTTACGCGAAATTTACCTTAAGGCGTTTGAAATCCCTGTTAAAGAAGGTGGTTCCGACGGTGTTATGTCTGCTTATAACAGACTTGGTACTGATTGGTGTGGTGGTTGCTCAGAGCTTCTTAATGACCTTTTAAGAAATGAATGGGGTTATGAAGGCTATGTTATTTCCGACTATTCAAGTAATATGACAGGTACAGGTTATATGAGTCCTGTTGTTGCAGTCTACAACGGAAACGACACAATGCTTACAGGTCTTTGGCTTATCAGTATGCCATCACATATCATTGAAATGCAAAAAGCATACAACAACGACCCTATCGGTTTCGGCACTGCACTTCGTGAAGCTTGTCGCAACATTATGAATGTTAAAATGAAAACAAAAGCATTCCTTGAACCAAGTGAGGATGCTCCGTATCTTACAGACCTTTTCATCGATAAAGACGAATGGGAATGGACAGAGCCAGAATTCATTTCCACTATCAAATATGTTTTCAACAATGTAGTAAATGCGGTGATTCTCATTGTACGAATTATTATGTAAAATATTTAAGACGGTAGTTGATTCTACCGTCTTTATTTTTAACAACCTATTGAAAATTGTAGCCAAAGGGTATATAATTACTTTGATAAAAATATAACAAATTGAAAGAGGTTGTTTCCTATGGCAAAATATGCTATTTATGGTGCAGGTTCACTCGGTACTGTACTCGGTGCTTTTATCACAAAAAATGGCGGTCAGGTTGACCTTATTAACAGAAATAAAGCTCATGTTGAGGCTCTTAACACAAAGGGTGCTAAAATTATCGGTACAGTTGATATGACTGTTCCTGTTAAAGCAATTACACCTGATATGATGGAAGGAAAATATGACGTTATCGTTCTTCTTACAAAGCAATTGTTCAACAAGGAAGTTGTAACAATGCTTAAGGATTTCCTTACTGATGACGGCGTTGTTGTAACACTTCAGAATGGTATTCCTGAACCTTCAATTGCTGAAATTATCGGCACAGAACATACAATGGGTTGCGCTGTTGAATGGGGTGCAGCACTTATAGACCCCGGTGTTTGCGAGCTTACAAGTGACAAGGATTCTCTTTCATTCCATATGGGAAAAATGGACGGCATTACTGATGAACAGTTCAATAAGGTTAAGGCTTTGCTTGAAATGATGTGTCCTGTTCACGAGGAAGAAAATCTTATGGGTGCTCGTTGGTCAAAGCTCTTAATTAACTCAACATTCTCAGGTCTTGGCACTGTTATGGGCGGTGTTTTCGGTGATGTTACTGAAGACAAGGACGGACAGAAGGTTGCTGTTCGTTGCATGAAGGAAATCATTGATGTTGGTCACGCTTCAGGTGTAGAATTTGCTCCGGTTCAGGGTAAAAACATTGTTGGCCTTTTCTATTGGAAAGGTGCTCTCAAACGTGCTTTTGCTCAATTCCTTCTCCCTATTGCCCTTAAAAAGCACAGAGATATTGAACCATCAATGCTTCAGGATTTGAAAAAAGGTAAGCCTTGTGAGGTTGATGCTATCAATGGTGTTGTTTGTGATTTCGGTAAGAAATACAATGTTAAAACACCAATTAACGACAGAATCGTTGAGGTTATCAAGAAAATTCAGAATGGTGATTTAAAGGCTGAAAAGAAGAATATTCATCTTTTCGACGACCTTCTTTGATAACAGAAAACAAAATGTATTTTTCAGGGACGGATTTTTATATCCGTCTCTTTTTGTTGTATTCGAAAACCCCTGGCTGTGCCAGGGGTTCAAAAAAGCTTTAGCGATGAGTATAAAAATAAAACTCCTTTTGATAAAATAAAAATGCGGCTACCAACTG
>JAZNTF010000125.1:0-1851 GCA_045591625.1 Candidatus Fimenecus sp. | reverse complement strand
TAAGCTTGTTGATGGTATTGAAAAAGGTTATAAGGAACAGACTTTGCTGGGTGTGACAGGCTCCGGTAAGACATTCACTATGGCTAATATTATTGCTAAGCTTAATAGACCTACGCTCGTACTTGCTCATAATAAAACTCTTGCAGGTCAGCTTTGTGCTGAGTTTAAGGAATTTTTCCCTGAAAATGCTGTTGAATATTTCGTTTCCTATTACGATTATTATCAACCTGAAGCATATATCGCAATAACCGATACTTATATCGAAAAAGATTCTTCAATTAATGATGAAATTGATAAACTTCGACATTCTGCAACATCTGCTTTATCTGAAAGACGGGATGTAATTATTGTTGCAAGTGTTTCATGTATATATTCTCTCGGTGACCCAATTGATTACAAAAGTATGGTTATTTCATTGCGAACAGGAATGGAAAAAAGTCGTGATGAATTTATTGAAAAGCTCGTTGAAATTCAATATGAACGAAATGACATTAACTTTATCCGTAATAAATTCAGGGTAAGAGGGGATATAGTTGAAATTTTTCCTGTTTACTCAAATGATACTGCTATAAGAGTTGAATTTTTCGGTGATGAAATCGACAGAATTTCTGAAATCAACCCGTTGACAGGTGCTGTTAAGAATGTTGTGTCTCATGTTGCTATTTATCCTGCATCTCACTATGTAGTTTCACCTGAAAAAATGGAAAATGCACTTAAACAGATAAATGATGAGATGGAATTACAGGTTGCTGCCTTTGAAAAAGAAGGGAAGCTTATTGAAGCACAAAGAATCCGTCAAAGAACTGAATACGATATGGAGATGCTTCGAGAAACAGGATTTTGTAAAGGAATCGAGAATTATTCTGCAATTATGTCAGGTCGAAAACCCGGTGAACCTCCATTTACATTGCTTGATTATTTCCCTGATGACTATGTGCTTTTTGTCGATGAATCTCATGTAACTTTACCACAGGTAAGAGGTATGTATGGTGGTGACCGTTCAAGAAAAGACAGTCTTATAAATTTTGGTTTCAGACTTCCATCAGCATATGACAATCGACCATTGACTTTTGATGAATTTTATGACAAAACGCACCAGAAAATATTTGTAAGTGCAACTCCGGGACCTTTTGAAAACGAAAAAAGTATTCAGACTGCTGAACAGGTTATCAGACCGACAGGTCTTCTTGACCCTGAGATTTCAGTTCGTGGCTCAGAAGGTCAGATTGATGATTTGATTTCCGAAATCAACATCCGTGTTGAGAAAAAAGAACGTGTTCTTGTAACAACACTTACAAAAAAGATGGCTGAAAATCTTACGGATTATCTTTCACAACACGGAATTAAAGTCCGATATATGCATTATGACATTGATACCATTGAAAGAATGGAACTTATCCGTGACTTACGTTTAGGTGAGTTTGATGTTCTTGTTGGTATTAATCTTCTTCGAGAAGGTCTTGATATTCCTGAGGTATCTTTAATTGCTATTTTGGATGCAGATAAGGAAGGTTTTTTGCGTTCGGAAACTTCACTTATTCAGATTATCGGTCGAGCTGCAAGAAATTCAAGCGGACAAGTTATTATGTATGCTGATACTGTTACTAATTCAATGGAACGAGCAATCAGCGAAACATACCGTCGTCGTGAAATTCAGATTGCATATAATGAAGAACACGGGATTAAACCGCAGACAATTACAAAGGATGTTCGTGAAATTCTTGAAATATCAAGTCGCGATAAGACTGGTAAGAAAAAAATGAGTCGAAATGAGAAAGAAAAGCTTATCATTAGACTGACTGAAGAAATGAAAGCAGCTGCAAAAATTCTTGAATTTGAGCATGCTGCATA
>JAZNTF010000124.1:0-6655 GCA_045591625.1 Candidatus Fimenecus sp. | reverse complement strand
CACGCTCTTTAGCTAACAGGCAAGCTTTGGCATACAAAGCCATAGCAGCCCCCATCAGACGATATTTTTCATCAACGGCAGCCAAATGTACAAATAATGTATCTGGAGCTGTTTCTTTTAAGGCTAAAAAACCAATTGGTTGCCCTTTATACAAACAAACTAAAACTTTATCTAAGGTGTTAATCCATTCATTCAAAACTTTTTCTGATATTTCTTTATTACATTGAGGGGTAATATGAAAACGCCTATCATAAGTAAAAGAGTCAACGGCTATCCTCAAAATATCATTTTTATAATCAGCCGTTTCTTCAATCGGCAAACGGAGATATTTCTCAAGATTTTCTGGAAGTTTAGCTAAGCTGATACTGACCTTTAATGTTCTATCTGCCCAATAAAAACCTTTATCTTGCATCTGAACTTCAAAATTGGCATTACTTGGAATTTCTATGCGAGCATAATCAGTCCCATCAAAATTCCATTCTTCAGGTTTTATAAGAGCACCTTCCAATGTGTCGTCGTATTCATAAGGCTCAAGGAATGCTTTTGTATGCATCTTTACCTTACAAAGGTTACGACAAGCATCACGTAAAGCTGTACCGAAGCCGATAGGGTCAGCATAATATTGAGCAGTAACGGCTGTAACATGGGATGGAAGGTTAACAGCCCAGAGACCTGTAAGTAATGTGTCATTGCCGTTGTAAACAGCAATAATAGGGCTCATATATCCAACACCTGTAAAATTCCATGAGTAGTCTGAAACAACAAATCCGTCAAATCCCCATTCGCCACGAAGAAGGTCTTTAAGAAGTGCAGAACTACCGCCACACCAGTTTGTACCGATTCTGTTAAATGCAGACATAACGCCAAGACAAGGAGATTCTTTAATTGGAATTTCAAAAGCTTTGAGGTAGATTTCACGCATTGTCTGTTCATCAGCCCATGTGAATACGCCTTCACGATGAGATTCCTGGTCATTCATTACAAAGTGCTTGATTGTAACAACAAGACCTTCTGAATAACATCCTGTAATAACAGCAGAAGCCATTGTGCCGGAAATAACAGGGTCTTCTGAATAGTATTCATAGTTTCTGCCACCAGCAGGATTTCTGTGAATATTTACACCAGGAGCATACCAGATATCTGTACCAATGTCACGTGCTTCAATACCAACACATTCACCCATAGTTTCCGCAAGGTCAACATTCCATGTACATGCAACAGCAACTTCGCAAGGATAAGCAGTACCGCTATCCATAAATGCAATACCATTCTGTCCTTTAATACTTGCAGGAGCGTCGTTGTCCCATGTCTGAGGAATACCAAGACGTTCAACACCACGAGTACCGTAACCACCGTCAATAACCATCATAACCATTTCGTCAACAGTGAGCTGGTCAAGGAATTTTTCCATAAGACTTGGGTCGTTATATACATCTTCCAACATAATTGTTTCATCATAAACTGCGCCTGTAATAGGAGCGGTACCCTCTGTTGTCTTTGCCGGAATTTTGTCTACATTTTTAATTTCATCAGTTGCTGTAAGCTGTCTGAAAACAGGATATGTGCCTTCATAATCTGCACGGGAAAGAACAGGGAAATCATTGTAAACGTCATCAAATCTGTTAGAGATTTCTGTGCCTGTCTTACTATCATACTTCATGATTTTGTCTTGCTTCTGGACATAATCAAAGGAGTCAATATGGTCTCTTACATTTTTACCAAGAATGATTTTATATGTACCTTTTTCAAGAATCCATGCTTCGTGATTTTTATGGTCATAAGATGCCATATCACTGATGTCGAAGCTTACTTCAATTGTCTGGCTTTCGCCCGGGTTAAGAAGCTTGGTCTTTTCATAAGCACCAAGACAAATAGCACTCTTTTCGATACCACCGTTGTAATATGGTGCACTGTAATAAAGCTCAATAACTTCTTTACCTGCAACATCACCTGTATTTGTAACCTTAACCTTAGCTGTAACCTTATCGTTATCAAAATTATAATCTACAAGCTTCTGATTGAACTGAGTATAAGAAAGACCATAACCGAAAGGATATTGAACCTTATCCTTTGCAAATGTTTCGAAATAACGATATCCTACATAAATGCCTTCAAGATATTCAACATAGTATTCGCCGCCGTCATATTCGTTTGTACCAAAACAAACATTGGAAGGATGGTCATTTACACTGTAAGCAACTGTGTCAGCAAGTCTGCCTGATGGATTAACTTTACCTGTGAGCATATCAACAACAGAATACATACCAAATTCACCAGGAATCCAGATTGATGCAGCTGCTTTGATGTTTTCGTATTCTTCAATAAAGCCCATTTCAATAATGTTTGAGATATTGAGAAGAACAATGATGTTTTCAAAGTTTGCGTTAAGCTTTTCAATAAGAGCTCTTTCTTCATCACTAAGGCGAAGAATTTCTTCAGTAAGGTCAGTTCCTTCTGCACTTGTTCTGCTAATCATTACGAGAGCAGTATCAGAAAAAGCCTTTGCATTGTTCATTATATCATCAGTAAGAAGAGAAACAGGCATTTCAGGAAGCTGGCTCTTGGTAAGAATAAGACCGAGAGCATTGTTTACAACAGGATGACTTGTTGTAGGAATAGCTTTTGTACCGCATTCTTCTTCATAAAGTTCACGAAGCTCTTTGTTGTATTCAACGCCTTTTTCGTCAAGTGCATCGTAAAAGCTGACAGGATTTTCACTTGTGATACAACCTGAACCTGCACCACCGAAGAACGGACAAACTGAACCGACACCGAAAATATTCAGCTTTTTGTCGTCAAGAGGTAAAATGTTGTCTTCGTTTTTAAGAAGAACAATACCTTCCGCTTCAATTTCCATAGCGATTTTTGAAGTTTCTGCAATAATATTAGGGTCAATTCTACCACTGTATGCGAGAACTGATACAGTACATGTGATGAATAAAGCCACCGCCAAAATTACTGACAGAACTTTGGAAAATCTTTTTTTCATAAAATCCCCTCCAAAACATTAACATATATGTTAATATTATCCAAAAAACTATTGTTTGTCAATCAATTTATGTGATATAATACAAAAGGTGATGTTTATGTTAAATAAATTTAATTGGGCAATACTCGGATGCGGAAATATTGCGAACGATTTTGCGCGTGAAATGAATAAAGCAGGCGGAAAAATCTATTCAGTTGCAAATCGTACTTACGAAAAAGCAACAGTATTTGCTCAAAAATATAGTATTGAAAAGGTGTATGAAAATATTGACGAACTTTTTGCTGATAAAAATGTTGATGTCGTTTATATCGCAACACCTCATAATAAGCATATTGAGTACATACTTAAGGCTTTGGAAAATAATAAGCACGTGCTCTGTGAAAAGGCCATTACATTAAATTCTGACGAGCTAAGCAATGCGGTAAAAATTGCAGAAGAAAAAAATCTAATTTTAGCCGAGGCTATGACGATTTATAACATGCCACTTTATATCGAATTAGAAAAAATAATTAATTCGGGAAAGCTTGGTGAGTTCCGTCTTGCACAGGTGAATTTCGGCAGCTTTAAGGAATACGATATGACAAATCGTTTCTTTAATATGGATTTAGCAGGTGGTGCGTTGCTTGATATCGGTGTTTATGCACTTTCTTGTGTGAGAATGTTTATGACAGAATATCCTAACGATATTCAGTCTCAGGTGAAATTTGCCTCTACAGGTGCAGATGAGCAGTCCAATATTATTCTTAAAAACTCAAAGGATGAACTTGCAAGTGTAACTCTTTCTTTACATGCAAAACAACCTAAACGAGCAACAATCTGCTACGATAAGGGATACATAGAAATATTTGAGTATCCGAGAGCTGATAAAGCGACTATTTATTATACGGAAGATAATAGTAGTGAAGAAATTGTGGCAGGAAAGCTTGAAGACGCTCTTTGCTATGAAATTAAAAATATGGAAAGTGCCATTTTAAATGGTCGGAACACAATGCGACTTGATTATACGATTGATGTAATGAAGATAATGACCGAACTTCGCAGTCAATGGAATATGAAATATCCGGAGGAGAAATGAATATGAAAGAATTTGTATTTATTTTTCTTGTGATGTTTTTAGTAGTTTTTGTTTGTTTAATATGTTTCAGGAAGAAGAAATTGTCATTTACAGGCGGAGATTATACAATTCCCGTACTTGATTTGTCCGAAATTCCGTTAGGTGTAAAGAATACGAGGCTTGAATATCTTTATGACCTTTCCACAGTTGATAACTCCAAGAATTATATGGCTCATCCTGATTCTGTACTTCTCAAAAACGGAAATATTCTTACAATGTATCCTGCAGGACACGGAAAGGGTGCAGTTCTTACAAAAATCAGCAGGGACGGTGGTGTTACGTGGACTGAAAGCCTTAAAAACACTCCGAAAAGCTGGGAGGAATCGAAGGAAACACCAACTGTCTATCGTCTTCAGTTTACCGACAGAAAAACGCCTGACAAACTGATTATGATTTCCGCAAATCCGAAGTGGTGGAATGAAACATCAACGACAGGAGGGTTTAACTGTTCGATTTCAAGTGACGAGGGTGAAACCTGGAGTGAATTTCAACGATTTTTTGACCTGAAGAGCGAAACCCCGATTATACCTGTAGTTGCAATGGCAAGTCTCACTCAACTTAAAGAAAACGGAGAGTTTGTTGACAAGTGGATGGGATTTTTCCACAATTCTGATTTTTATAATTACAAAACTGTTCTCACCTTTGATGAGCAAGGAAATATGCAATGGAGTGTACCTGAAAAATATTTCGCAGAGTACCGAGAAATTGAAAAAGAGTCCAATATGTGCGAGGTGGAAGTAATCCGTTCAGAAAATGGCAGGGGTGATGAGTTGTGCCTTATTTCCCGAAGCAATTCAAAGAAGATGAATTCATTGATTTCGTTTTCAAAAGACGAGGGTAAAACATGGTCCAAACCAAAACAAGCACCCGCTGCACTTAACGGAGAAAGACACAAGGCAGATTATACGGATGACGGCAGATTATTTATTACTTTCCGTTCAATTGAGCGTGGGAAAAAAGCAAAGGCAAATGCTAAATCTGCTACTAAAACCGGTTGGATAAGCGAGGGTTGGGTTGCTTGGGTCGGAACTTATGATGACCTGAAAAACGGAACAGAGGGTCAGTACAGAATAAAACTTGCCCATATTTATACGGACAAGCAGAAAAAACCGGAATATTATGCCGAGGCGGATACAGGATATTGCGGAAATGTTGTACTTTCTGATGGTACAATTGTTACATCAACCTATGGTAAATTCAGCCCTAATGAAAAGACCTCGGACAACAAAAAGCTTAAAACATATATCGCTTCAAAACGAATTAATCTGAAGGATACGGATGCATTACTCAAAATATTAAATGAATAGAAAAAGAAAGGGCAACCCATCAAACCAAGATGAGTTGCCTTAACTTTATTTTTTGATTATTACACCTAACGCTTCACCGAAGATACCGCCATTTTTTATAAAATCAATGCTGCTCTTTTGTAAGGATGAATTCTGTGGAAGATCATCAAGGTGTCCGTAGTTACCGGTTTCTTTTCGTGTCTTTATAAGCTCGGGATTTTTGTATTTTTTTCCGTAAAGCCAAAGATATGCTGACTCAGGGTCTTCATTTTCTTCAATAATTTCATAAAGACTTGCGAATTTCAGAATATTGCTGTTTTCAGGCATAAATTCCTTGTTGCCTGAATACAAAAGCCAACTATGACAAGCAAATTTATCGTTTGGAAAATCAGGGAAATATTTAATGAAGAATTCCTTTGCCATATCAATGGATTTAACACATTCATCATAATCCAGCTTTCCGCCACGAGGAATGTGCATATTGATAAATTTGTTACCGCGTTTGATTTTTACACCATGGTTATTATACGGAGTCTTGAAATACCATATAAACATCTGGTACTGAAGTCTTCCAATTTTAAAAATATTCATATTCATATGATGCATAATCCAATGAAGCTCAAAAAGACCATCTTCATTTGTTCTTGCCTTGTGGTCGTCAATCCAGACTTTTATGTCACTCATAGTATCATAGAATATTTCGTCACTGATACCTTTTGCCTGATATCCGTCATAAACTCTTGGCAAAGAAGCGTAGACAAGAGCTAATTTCATCATAGGATTTAGCTTGAGAGTGATTTCCCAACGATTTTTTTCACAGAAACGAAGATAGAAACCTATCTTTTTTCTGTTGGTTTTTATGTAGTCTTCGATTTTATCGGCAAGTCGTTCACTTGGATAAATATTTAAAAATAATTCTCTGCAACGTGGATAATTAATCATATAAATACTCCTTAAATTGAATATGAGAATATTTTACCATAAAAAAAACAAAATTTAAACAGTAATTTTAAAAGAAAATGTGGTAATAATACTATTGCGAGGTGATAAAAAATGAATAATAATAAAAATAACCCACAGAACAACAAAAACAACCAGCAGAACAACAATCAGAAAAGCAAAAACAATAATCCGATGAAGACCGAAAACAATCAGAAGGATAGATAGGAAAAAGCCGAGGATTTCTGTTAAATCCTCGGCTTTGTTTGTATTCGAAAACTCCTGGCTGTGCCAGGGGTTCAAAAAAGCTTTAGCGATGAGTATAAA
>JAZNTF010000123.1:0-7041 GCA_045591625.1 Candidatus Fimenecus sp. | reverse complement strand
ATTATTATACAACAAAATGTCCTTGAAATAAAGTAACAATCCGTCAAAAAAAATTTTTGTGAAATATGTCATAATTAACTCCTTTTGTCTGTTATAAATGACGAAAAAGCAATAGATAAAATTATCTGTGGGAATTCGAATTTTGCATTTTATATGGTATTTATTCGTTTATTATGTTATAATAAATATGATTTTAATTTTTTTGGTGATGCGAAATGAAAATTTTAGCAATTGACGGTAACAGTATACTTAACAGAGCCTTTTACGGTATCCGTGCTCTGTCAACAAAGGATGGCAGATTCACTAACGGTATTTATGGTTTTTTAACTATTCTTATGAAACTTTCCGACGAGGTGAAGCCCGATGGCGTGGCTATTGCATTTGACCTTAAAGCACCAACATTCCGTCATAAGATGTATGATGGTTATAAGGCTAATCGTCACGGAATGCCACCTGAATTGGCACAGCAGTTACCTGTACTCAAGGAGCTTTTAACAGCTTTGGGATATAAAATTATTTCTCTTGAAGGCTATGAGGCTGACGATATTCTCGGTACAGTTGCGAAAATGTGTGAAAACGGAAACGAATGTTATATTGCGACGGGTGACCGTGACTCATTCCAGTTAATACGTGATAATGTTACAGTTTTATTACCTCATACAAAAATGGGTACTACAACAACCGAAACATATACTCCACAGAGAATTATGGAGGAATATGGCGTAACACCTTTACAGATGATTGATATTAAAGCACTTCAGGGAGACTCGTCTGACTGTATTCCGGGTGTTGCCGGTGTAGGACAGAAAACAGCAGGTGACCTTATCCAAAAATTCGGTACAATCAAGAATATTTACGATAATATTGACACTCTTGAAATTAAAGAAAATCTTAAAAACAAGCTTGTTAACGATAAGGAAAAAGCATTTTTGAGCTATACTCTCGGTACAATCATCAATGATGTTCCTATTGAATGTGAATTGGACGATTTACGTGTGCAGAATGTTGATGAGCAGAAAGCACGAGCTATGCTTGCTGACCTTGAAATGTTCAAGATTATTGAAAAACTCAATTTTTCAGCACCTACTGTCGCAGAAAAAAAGACTGAAAAGATTAAAGAACTTGCATTTGTATCAGATTTTGACACAAATGACCTTTTAAATAAAATCAAGGCAGAAAATAAAGTGTATTTTACTGCTGATTACAAGGATTTGGATAACCCTGAATTCTGTTTCCTTTGTGATAATACGGTTTATCACCTTGAGCCAATGCATTTTGGCTATTTTGAATTTGTCAAAGCAATTCTTGAAGATGAAAATATCAAGAAATATACAGATAATTCAAAGCTTTTATATCGTTTTGCGTTTTTAAATAATATTGAAATCAAGGGTATGGGACTTGATACATCACTTGCAGGATATATTCTCAATCCGTCAGCAAATGGTTATAGTCCTTTAAGACTTTGTGAGGAATACAAAGCGCCAATTCCAAAGGTAAATACAGAATTGCCGCTTGCCGTAGATTGTGCAGTAATGAAATCTGTAAGCACAAGAATTTTAACTGAAATCGAAGCAAATGAACAGGAATATCTCCTTTATAATGTGGAAATGCCTTTGGCAGAAGTGTTGGCAAGTATGGAACACCTCGGCTTTATGGTTGACCGTAAAGGTATTGCTGAATTTACTGAAAAAATCAGCGGTGAACTGAAAACAATTCAAAGTGAAATTTATAAACTTGCAGGTGAGGAGTTTAACATCAATTCACCAAAACAGCTTGGTGTAATCCTCTTTGAAAAAATGGGACTTCCTGTAAAGAAAAAGACAAAAAGCGGATATTCAACAAATGCGGATGTTTTAGAAAGCTTGCAGAATGAAAATCCTATAATCGATAAAATATTATGGTTCAGAACACTTTCAAAGCTTTATTCAACATATTGTGAAGGCCTTTTGAAGGTTATTGGTAAGGACGGAAGAATTCATTCTTTATTTATCCAGACGGAAACTCGTACAGGTCGAATTTCTTCAACTGAACCAAATCTTCAGAACATTCCTGTCCGTAAGGAAATCGGCAGAGAAATGCGAAAATTCTTCATAGCAAAAGAGGGTAGCCTTTTAGCAGATGCGGACTATTCACAGATTGAACTTCGTGTGCTTAGCCATATTGCAAATGACGAAGAGATGTTAAAAGCGTTCAATGACGAGGTTGATATTCACACAGTTACTGCTTCCCAGGTGTTCAATATGCCTGTACAGATGGTAACTCCACTTATGAGGAGTCGCGCAAAGGCAGTTAATTTCGGTATTGTATACGGTATTGGTGCATTCTCTCTTGCAAAGGATATCGGTGTTACAAGAAAAGAAGCTGATGATTATATCAAGGGATATCTTCGTCATTATGCAGGTGTTGACAAGTATATGGAAACAGTTGCAAGTGAAGCTAAAGAAAAGGGTTATGTTTCAACTCTCTGGGGCAGAAGAAGATATTTGCCTGAACTTAATTCTTCTAACGGAATGTTACGTGCTTTTGGTGAACGAGTTGCAAGAAATATGCCTATTCAGGGTACGGCAGCGGATATTATCAAAATCGCAATGGTGCGAGTTTATAACCGTCTTAAAGAAGAAAAAATGGATGCAAAGCTTATTCTTCAGGTACACGACGAATTGATTGTTGAAGCACCTGAAGCTGAAATTGAAAAAGCGGCAAAAATCCTTTCGGAAGAAATGGAAAATGCTTGTGAAATGAAGGTAAGACTTCGTGCAGATGTAAACACAGGCAAAACTTGGTACGACGCAAAAGGTTAATTATGAAAAAAATAATGTTTATATGCAGTGGGAACACATGCAGAAGTCCCTTGGCAGAAGGACTTTTCAAAAAATATTTAAATGAAAATAATATAACTGATATTGAAGTTGGTAGTGCAGGTGTTGGTGCATTCCCCGGTGATGGTGTAAGCATCAATTCCATTATTGTTGCCGGTAGCAGGGGAGTTGATATTTCCAACCATAGGGCAAGAAATATTAATCCTGAACACCTTATGTCAACTGATTTGTTCTTCTGTATGAGTGACTCTCATAAGCAGGTTCTTTTAAGACATTGTGATGAGAGTAAAATTGTTGTTCTGAATGTGCCAGACCCTTATGGCAGACCTGTTGAGGCTTATGAGGAATGTGCGAAACAGCTTGAAAATCAGTTTTCGCAGATTCTTGAAAGAATTCGGGACACAATAACTATTCGTGAAATGACAGAAGACGACATAAAAGATATTGCAGAGCTGGAAAAGGAGTGCTTTTCCGAGCCTTGGAGTGAAACATCATTAAGGGATGAATTAACCAACGAAACTGCGAGATTTTATGTGCTTCGTAACGGTGGAGATTTGCTTGGTTACATTGGCTCGAATAACATTTGCAACGAGGTTTATATCACTAATGTTGCTGTCAGTTCAAAATATCGTGGCAAAGGCTATGGGAAAATTCTTGTAAATTATCTGATTAAACAATGTGAACTTGAAAGAGCATTTTTCATCACACTTGAGGTGCGAAAATCCAATGAAAATGCTATCAAATTATACGAAAAATGCGGATTCAAACTTATTGGTGAAAGAAAAAACTTTTACTCAAAGCCAACAGAAGATGCGTTGATTTATACATACTATTTTGAGTAAAATTGCCCACAGCACTATTTTTTCGCTCGGGCAGTATACCTGATACAGCGCTCTCGCTTCAAAACAGCACTGTGAACAATTTTCTTTCAAAATTTGCGAAAGATAAAAAAGGAATGATAGTTTTATGAAAATACTTGCAATTGAAAGCTCATGTGACGAAACTGCTGCAGCTGTTGTGGAAGACGGCAGAAACGTGTTGTCAAATGCGGTATCAACACAGATTGAAAAACATAAAATATTCGGTGGAGTTGTGCCTGAAATCGCATCAAGATTACATACGGAAAACATTTCTGCAGTTGTTGACAAAGCACTGGTTGATGCAAAGTGTACACTTGATGATATTGACGGAATTGCTGTAACTTATGCACCGGGACTTATAGGTGCGTTGCTTGTTGGCGTGAATTATGCAAAAGGACTTGCACTTGCAACGGGTAAGCCGCTTATTCCCGTGCATCATCTCCGTTCACATATTGCAGCAAATTACATTACTCATAAGGAATTGAAGCCACCATTTATGTGCCTTGTTGTGTCAGGCGGTAACACACTTTTATGTAAGGTGAATGATTATACAAGTTTTGAGGTTGTGGGTCGCACTCGTGATGATGCAGCAGGTGAAGCGATGGATAAGGCTGCTCGAACCCTGGGACTTCCTTATCCCGGTGGTGTAAATCTTGATAAAATCTCAAAAGATGGGGATAATACAAAGTATAAATTTCCAAAGCCTCGTGTTGACGGTTGTCCTCTTGATTTCAGTTTTTCAGGACTTAAAACATCTGTTATTAACCTTGTTCACAATGCAACACAAAAAGGTGAAACACTTGAAACTGCTGATGTTGGTGCATCCTTTATCAATGCTGTTGTCAATTCACTTGAGGACAATACTGTTAAGGCTATGGAAATGACAAACGTCAAAACACTTGTACTTGCAGGTGGTGTTTCTGCAAATTCTGTACTTCGTGCAAGAATGGAAAAACTTGCAGAAGAAAAGGGCTGGGACTTGTATTTACCTGATTTAGCTCTCTGTGGTGACAATGGTGCAATGGTCGGTGCTCAGGGCTATTTTGAATTTTTAAAGGGTACAATTGCCCAAATGGATTTAAATGGTAAGGCAACTGCAGATATTGAAAAACCATACGAAAACTGAATATTAATATAATTGTATATAATATACACAGAAAATGTTCATAGTTATTTGACAAATTGTTATCATTTTAACTATTGAAAAAATGCAGGATTTAGTATATAATTATTCAAAATAGGTGAATGTGGCTTATTTTGTTATCAATTTGAAATTTATATAAAGGAGTAAACTACTATGGCACTCACAAAGAACAAGTCAATCCTTGAGTGGATTGACAAACAGGTAGAACTCGTTAAACCAGACAACATCGTTTGGATTGACGGTAGCGAAGAACAGATTGAAGCTCTTCGTGCAGAAGCTTGTTCAACAGGCGAACTCGTAAAACTCAATGAAGAACTTCTTCCGGATTGTTACTATCACAAGACAGCAGTTAATGACGTTGCTCGTGTTGAAGACAGAACTCTTATCTGCTCAAAGAAGGAAGAAGATGCAGGTCCTACAAACCATTGGATGGACCCTGAAAAAGCATACGCTATGCTTTATGATATTGCAAAAGACAGCTACAAGGGTAGAACAATGTATGTTATCCCTTACTCAATGGGCCCTGTTGGTTCACCTCTTGCAAAAGTAGGTATCGAGCTTACAGACTCAATCTATGTTGTTCTTAATATGGTAATTATGACTCGTGTTGGCGCAAAGGTTATGGAAGCTTTCGGTGACGAAAGCAATGACTGGGTTCGTGGTCTCCACTGCCGTTGCGACATCGACGCTGAAAAGAGATGGATTTGCCAGTTCCCTGAAGATAACACAATTATCTCTGTTAACTCAGGTTACGGCGGAAACGTTCTTCTTGGTAAAAAGTGCTTTGCTCTTCGTATTGCTTCATATCAGGGTAAGAACGAAGGTTGGCAGGCTGAACACATGCTCATCCTTGGTATCGAAAATCCAAAGGGTGAAGTTAAGTACATCTGTGCTGCTTTCCCATCAGCATGTGGTAAGACAAACCTTGCTATGCTTATCCCACCAGAAGGATACCTTCCAAAGGGTTACAAAGTATGGTGTGTAGGTGACGATATTTCTTGGATTAGAAAGGGTGCTGACGGTCGTCTTTATGCTATCAACCCTGAAAACGGTTTCTTCGGTGTTGCACCTGGTACAAACGTTAAATCAAATCCAAATGCTCTTGCATCAACAAAGAAGGGTACAATCTTCACAAACGTTGCTCGTAACCTTGATGACAATACAGTTTGGTGGGAAGGCCTCGACAAGAATCCTCCTGTAAACGCAGTTGAATGGACAGGTATCGAAACAAATGGTGTTGAATGGAAAGCAGAAGGCAAGAACCTTGCTCATCCAAACAGCCGTTTCACAGCTCCTGCTGTTAACTGTCCTTGCATCAGCTCGGAATTCGAAAATCCTGCAGGTGTTCCAATCTCAGCTTTCGTATTCGGTGGTCGTCGTGCAAAGCTTGCTCCACTCGTATATCAGTCACGTGACTGGAATCACGGTGTATTCGCTGGTTCAATCATGGCTTCTGAAACAACAGCCGCTGCAGCTGGTGCAGTAGGTGGTGTTCGTCGTGACCCAATGGCTATGCTTCCATTCTGTGGTTACAATATGGGTGACTACTGGCAGCACTGGATTGACATTGGTAAGACTCTTGACGCTGATAAGGCTCCAAAAATCTTCAATGTTAACTGGTTCAGAAAAGACGACGAAGGCAACTTCATGTGGCCTGGTTTCGGTGATAACCTTCGTGTTCTTGAATGGATTATCAAGCGTTGCGAAGGTGAAGTAGACGCTCAGGAAACAGCTATCGGTTATCTTCCATACGCTAAGGACATCAATATCGAAGGTCTTGAAGGTGAAGTTTCAGTTGAATCACTTGAAAGCATCCTTGACGTTGATAAGGACCTCTGGGCAGCTGAAGCTGACGGTATCGCAGAATTCTACGGTAAGTTCGGCGACAAGCTTCCTGAAACACTTAAGGCAGAACTTGAAACACTCAAGGCTAACCTTAAATAATTAAATAAACAATAAATTGGACGGAGTCTATACGGCTCCGTCTTTTTTTATGGGTTAAACAAATCGGAGTTTGTCGAGTAAATGCAGAATTATATATTTAACCAATACGATTGTAAATGTAGGGGCAGGTAAGTCTCACCTACCGGTTCGGTCGGTGCTTCTGCTTCGCAGAGGTGTCCACAGGACACCCGCACCTGTGCCTGCCCGTAAGTGTGCATCATATGTTCGGGAGGGCACGGAGACCCTCCCCTACAAGGTATTGTGTTCTCAATAA
>JAZNTF010000122.1:0-8926 GCA_045591625.1 Candidatus Fimenecus sp. | reverse complement strand
TTTCTATAACAACGAAAGAATTCAGTTAAAAACAAAACTGACTCCGTTAGAAAAACGAAATCAGTTTGTTGCTTAAATTTTAATATTTAACACCATAGGGGGTGTTTTTTGTACTGTCCGCACAATCTGGGGCAGTTCATTAATTTCTCACCGTTTTTTTATTATTATTTAATTTCATTAACATCATAAGGTGTACGCTGATACACGAAATAGTTAAGCCAATTCTGGAATAAAAGACTTCCGGCACCACGCCAAGTAAGTGGTGGTGTGAGCTGTGTATCATCATTTGGGAAATAGTTATAAGGAAGTTTAATATCTAATCCTCTATGTAAATCCCTGAAATATTCACGGGCAAGTGTATCACTATCATATTCACTATGACCTGTGCAATAAAAATTTCTGCATTCCATATCAGCCACAAGGTGAACACCTGAAATCTCGGAATATGAGAGAATCTGCAACTCTTTAACAAGTGCAATATCCTCTTTTTTTGTTTCTGTATGTCTTGAATGTGGTACATAGAACAAATCACTGAAACCACGAAGCAGAGGATGATACATATCAAGTGGCTTGTGTGGGAAAATACCAAACATTTTTTCAGGCAACTTGTACTTTGGAATACCGTAATGGTAATAAAGTGCAGCCTGAGCACCCCAACAGATATGGAATGATGAGTAAACATGACTCTTTGCCCAGTCAAAAATTGTGCAAAGCTCATCCCAATAGTCAACCTCTTCAAAAGGCATCATTTCAACAGGAGCACCTGTCACAATCATACCGTCAAATTTCTGGTCCTTGATGTCGTCAAAGGTCTTATAGAATTTGAGCATATGCTCTTTACTTGTATTTTTGCTTTCGTGAGTTGCAACCTGTAAAAGTTCAACCTCAACCTGTAAAGGTGAGTTACTCAAAAGCCTTAAAATCTGAGTTTCAGTCTCAATTTTGGTAGGCATCAGGTTAAGAAGAATAATTTTAAGCGGACGAATATCCTGAATATTCGCTCTCTGCTCTGTCATAACAAAGATGTTCTCCAATTCAAGATTATGTCTTGCCGGTAACTGGTCATCAATTTTAATAGGCATTTCGTCCACTCCTTTCTTCAATATGCAAGAACTAATTTTATCATAAGTAAAATGTAATGTCAATGTAGAGGTATTTTATTGTATCTCATCTTCGGGATAAACATCTTCTTCATTTTCCTCTGATTCTTCAATGCGAGGACAACGAGAGTCAATTATATCATTTATAGTACGCATAAGCTTTATACGATTAATTTCAGGAAAATAACTTATAGGAATACCATACCCAATCCCTCTTACACCCAAAAGCTTTGCAAGGATTTTTCTGAAAAATGGCAGTTCATCATCTTCCTCGTTTAATCCAATGTGAAAAACATTTGATTTTGCTCCATAGCGACCGCTAATAACTTTTGTACCCATTTCATTAACCTTTTCCCATGAAACTTGTTTATTAGAAGTGATTGTTCTAAAAACTAATTCGCGGTCATCAATTTCAATTTTTCCAAGCTTTAATACGCCATAAAATATCCATTGTATCAAAGTGTAAATTCCGAAAATTGCAGATGCAAAGGCAAAAACAATAAAATTAATTGAACGGTTAAAACTGAAATATACTGCGAGAAAGAGAGAAAAAACGATTATAAAAATATAAAGAAAATGAGTAGATAAACTCATATGGGATATGAATTTAATTGGTATATAATATTGTCCCTTCGAATTTTGTTCATAATTTTTCATGTTCAAACTCCCGATTGTAATTTAATTGTATATTCAATACCCATCCATTTATGTTCTGCGAAATTTCTTACACGAACAACGATTTCATTCTCATAAACTTCAGCATAAAGTCCCATACCATTGTCCTGAATGTCAGCATCACCGATAGTATTATCAGCACCAAAGGCAGGAACACTTATATATGTAATATTATCTTCATTGACATATGAAAGCTGATTATCATAAAGCCCCATATGAAGATGTCCTGAAAAATAAATAATTCTGTTTTTTGAGTTTTTCATTATTTCGTGAAGTCTTTCGCTATCTTCACCAATATGACCATCTGTCCACACATCTTCCCAGGTGTGGTTAAGTGGATAGTGGTTGAAAATAAAAATCGGTTTTCCGTCTTTTTCCGCTAACTTTAATTCATTTTCAAGCCATTTGAGTTGCTCGTCAGAAATATCTTCCTGAACACCTGCATCAGATTCAGAACCGAGTACAATGAATTTGTAGTCATTCATATTATAACTGTAATATATGTTATCGTCATACTGAGCCTTGATATATTCACTTTTATAATCAAAAAATCTGTCTTTTAAATCTTCATAATCACCAACATTATACTTGCTTGGGCAAAGGTCGTGATTACCTGTAACCATAAGCACATTGCCAAGTTGATTATACTCTTTTAAAAGTCCATAAAATGCACTTAACTCAATGACCTGATTATTCATGGTGTTATCACCTAAAAAGATAAGTGCATCATTTTTGTCAGCAGTATTTATATCACGGATACCTTCACCAAAAAGAGTGAATTTTTCCTTGTTATTTCCCTCCATATGCACGTCGGAAAGAACGGTAAAGGTAATTTCAACATCTTTCTGTGAAGTTGTGTATGTTGCAATTTCATTTACAGGAGAGTAAATAAATAATGCCAGTATAATTGCAAGTAATTTATATAACAAATTCATAACATCACCTATAATATTTCTGACAATATTGTGTTTGACATTAAAAATCCGTTTCGGGTCAATGCGATACCGTTTTCCGTTTTTGTCATATATCCATTTTTAATGAAAATCTCTGATTTTTCATAAATTTCTTTTGGGATAGAATGACCAAATCTTTCAAAAACCTTGTTTTCGTTGAGCCCCTCAACTAATCGAAGATTTAGCATTGCATATTCTGTGAAATTTCCACCGAAACCATCGTTGATAGGTGGATTGCCATTCATAAACGCATTAAAATCTCTGTCAAAATAAAACCTTTTACCATCCATAAACGAATGTGCAGATGGACCCAGACCAAGATATTCCTCACAATGCCAATATTTAAGATTATGATGACTTTCAAAGCCTTTTTTTGCGAAATTTGAAATCTCGTATTGCATTATGCCATTTTCTTCAAGAGTTTCGCACATCTGCAAATACAAATCAGCAGTCAAATCATCATCAGGGAAATTATATTTATGTTGATTTTTATAAAAATGAGTATTCTCTTCAAGCTTCAGCATATATGCACTGATATGTGGTACACCGAGAGAAATGCAGAATTGGAGAGTTTCATTAAAACTACTTTCCGTTTGGTTTGGAATTCCAAGCATAACATCAAGAGTGATATTCTCAAAGCCCACATTCTGTGCTGTTTTTACTGCATTTTCAACCTGATTTCTGTCAGAAAGTCTGCCGAGAATTCGTCTTTCATTATCAATAGCCGACTGAAGTCCCATTGAAATTCTGTTGACACCACAGTTGTAAAGAGTCTTGAAAAAATCTTCATTAAGTCCGTGTGGGTTACATTCAACTGTAATTTCTGCATCATCTGTCAAAAAGTCTTTTTTGCAAGTGTTTACGAGAGTTGCAAGATTTTTTGCACCTAAAACAGACGGAGTACCGCCACCAAAGTAAAGGGTATCACCTTTACTTTGTAAAGAGGAAATACTTGACAAAACTATCTCGTTTAATACTTTTGTGTATTCGTCTTTTTCGGTTTCTTTTCCGCTGAAAGAGTAAAAATCACAGTATGGACATTTTGATTTGCAAAATGGGATATGCAGATAAAGTCCTATATTTTTCATACTTTTATGTAAAAAATTGTATGACCGCAGGACTTAACATATTTCACAAGGTCATCGAATTTTAAGAACACAGTAGCAGTGTTATCGTTAGGATGACAACCAACGATTTCTTCTTTCTTTAAATCAGCGTCAAAATAAATTTCAAGCTCTCTTTCTGTGTCGTAAATAACACCGAAAGGGGAAACAGAGCCTTTTTCAACCTTAAGATATTTGTCTAATCTTTCGTCAGAAGCAAAACTCAGCTTTGTAGAGTCTATTTCTGCACGGATTAACTGAAGATTTGCTCGCTTGTCACCGTGAAGGACAACGAGCATATTGCGAGTACCCTTTACATCACGAAGAACAAGGTTTTTCGGAATATGACCATTTTCAGTAAGGTGATATTCTTCGATTTCCTCCATTGTGAATGCAGCGGGATGCTCTATCTTTTTATATTCAATTTGTAATTCTTCTAATCTTTCAAAAATTTCTTTATTCATCATCAAGTTTAAGCACAGCCATAAATGCCTCTTGTGGTACTTCAACAGTACCGAAGTGGCGCATACGCTTTTTACCTTCCTTCTGTTTTTCGAGCAATTTCTTTTTACGTGTAATGTCACCGCCATAGCACTTTGCAAGAACGTTTTTTCGCATAGCCTTAACGGTTTCACGGGCAATAACCTTACCACCGATAGCCATCTGAATAGGAATTTCAAACATCTGGCGTGGAATATTGTCCTTAAGCTTTTCAGCAATTCGACGAGCCTTTGCATATGCTTTTTCAGAGTGAATCATAAATGAGAGAGCGTCGATAATATCACCGTTGAGAAGAACATCAAGTTTAATGATGCTTGAACGCTGGTAATCACTCATTTCATAGTCGAATGACGCATAACCACGAGTACGAGATTTAAGCACATCAAAAAAGTCGTAGATAATTTCGTTAAGTGGAAGAATATAATGCAAGTCAACACGGTCACTTGCCAAGTGAGTTGTATTCACATAAACACCACGTCTGTCCTGACAAAGATTCATAATTGCACCGATATATTCAGGTGGAGCATAAATGTGTGCTTCAACTGTTGGTTCTTCGCAATAATCAATATTTGCAGGGTCAGGATAATGGCTTGGGTTGTCAATTTCGATTACATCACCATTTGTAAGGTGAACCTTATAAATAACACTTGGAATTGTTGTTACAAGGTCAAGGTTGTATTCTCTTTCAAGTCTTTCCTGAATGATTTCAAGATGTAAAAGACCAAGGAAACCACAACGGAAACCGAATCCCAAAGCACCTGATGTTTCAGGCTCGAAAGATAATGCAGCGTCATTTAACTGTAATTTTTCAAGTGCTTCACGTAGGTTTTCATAGTCAGCACCGTCAGCAGGATAAACACCGCAGAAAACCATTGGATTAACTTTTCGATATCCTGCCAAAGGTTCACTTGCAGGATTTTCTGCAGTTGTAACTGTGTCACCAACTCGAGCATCACCGACAGTTTTAATTGATGCAGTAATATATCCAACTTCACCTGATGTAAGTTCTTTTTGTGGTTCCATAGCATTTGGTCGCATATAACCAACTTCAACAACATTGAATTCAGCACCTGTTGCCATCATTCGCATTGTGTCACCCGGCTTGATTTTACCGTCCATAATACGCACATAAACGATAACACCTTTGTAGCTGTCATAAACTGAGTCAAAAACAAGCGCGCGAAGTGGCTCACTATCACGATTTTCAGGTGGCGGAACAAGAGAAACAATGCTTTCAAGCACCTGTTCAATATTCTGACCTGTTTTTGCCGAAACTCTTGGAGCTTCGTCACAAGGAAGACCGATAACTTCTTCAACCTCATTTGCAACTCTGTCAGGGTCAGCAGCAGGTAAGTCGATTTTGTTGATTACAGGTACCAATTCAAGGTCATGGTCAAGTGCTAAATATGTATTGGCAAGTGTCTGTGCCTCAACACCCTGTGATGCGTCGATAATAAGCACAGCACCCTCACAAGCAGCAAGTGAACGTGAAACCTCATAGTTAAAGTCAACGTGACCCGGAGTGTCAATAAGGTTCAATTCGTATGTTTCACCATCTTTTGCCTTATAGTCAAGCTTTACCGCATGAGCCTTGATTGTGATACCACGTTCACGCTCCAAATCCATGTTATCAAGAAGCTGTTCTGTCATATCACGCTTTGCGACAGTTTCAGTAAGCTCTAAAAGTCGGTCAGCAAGAGTACTCTTACCGTGGTCGATATGAGCGATAATTGAAAAATTTCGGATATTGTCTTTCTTAGCCATATATTACCTCATAAATCCTTTGCCGATAATCTGCTTTGCCTGTGTGATAATGAAAAAAGCATTTTCGTCGGCAGATTTTATTTTCTTAATAATTTTTTGTATCTGGTTGTCATAACAGGCACAGAGTAAAATGTTGTTTTCGATACCGGAATAACCACCTTGACCTTTCAATACCGTGACTCCACGATTCAGGTCATTTATAATCAGGTGACGGATTTCGTCACTTTTTTCTGAAAAAATCATAATCATTGCACCACGACTCATACCAAAAACAACATAATCAAGTACCTGTGCACTGACAAAAATTGTGACAGCAGCATAAAGCACCGATTCTCCGTTGCCATAGACAAGACCACCTGCAATAATAACGATTGCATCAAGTAAAAATATGGATTTACCCAATGTGATGTGTGGATACCTGAGTTTTATAAGTCTTGCGATTATGTCAACTCCACCCGTTGTGGCATTCCGAAGAAATATCATTCCCAAGGAAAGTCCTGAAAGCACACCGCCGAAAATTGACGAGATGAGCAAATCGTTTTCATAAACAGGCAGAATCGCACCAATATTAATGATTACTGATGAAATTCCGATTACCCAGAATGTGCGCAATACAAAAAGCACACCTAATTTTTTGAGTGCAATAATAAGAAGGGGAACGTTGATTACAAAAATTGCAGTTCCTATGGGTATTTCATACAGATAGTTGAGAATTGTTGCAATTCCCGTAACACCGCCATTGAGAATATTATTTTTTGCCATAAAGCAGTTGATTCCGACGGAAAACAAACCACTTGCCGTAACAAAAACAGCTGTATCAATCAAAAAATCCTTAACGCTATAACGAAGCTTTTTCAGACTTATCAACCTCTATTGCTTTGATAACCTCATTAAGCAACAGACTCAGTCTTTCAGTTTCATCCTTAAGATACAGGTATCCTACAAGTGCCTCAAAACCTGTTGCATAATGATAGTCACAACCACTCTGGTTTTTTGGTGTGTGAGAGGTATGAGCATTTCTTCCACGCTTAAAAACCTCTGTTTCCTTTTCTGTAAGGAGAGGAAGAATAGCACGCATACCCTTGCTTTGAGCTTCTGCCTTTACCCAATTAACCGAGAGCTTATGTAATTGACCAACAGGTCGGTTGGCTTCGCAGACCAGCATTTCACGGATATAGAGTGAAAAAACTGCATCACCTGTAAAAGCCAATGTGAGTGGACTTAGTGTATCCACCTTAATATCTTTACCATATAATCTCATAAAATTTACGGAACATAGTCGAATTCTAAATCATAGATGCTGACTGTGTCACCCTCCTGAATACCTTTATCAATAAGTGCCTGAATAACGCCTCGTTCCTGAATAACTCTCTGGAAATACTGGAGTGATTCATAGTCGTCAAGGTCTGTTTTACAAAGAATTCTGTAAATCCAGTCAGCCTCAACAATATAAACATCGTCTTCCACGGTGATTGTGAATCCGTCCTTGCTCTTTTTAGCAATAACTTCCATTGGAATTTCTTCGGTTTCATATCTCTTTACAGGAGGAAGAGTGTCAAGCTTTCTTGCAACAGCGTTAATAAGCTCCTGTGTACCGTGCTTAATCGGTGCTACTATTTCATAGTATTCGTAGCCCTTGTCCTCAATATACTTGCGGAATTCCTCAAGCTGTTCATCATCAGCAAGCTCGATTTTATTACCTGCAACAATCTGCGGACATTTTGCCAATTCAGGATTGAATTTTTCGAGTTCTGCATTGATTGCCTCAAAGTCCTCAATAGGATTTCTGCCTTCACTACCTGCAACATCAACAATGTGAACAAGCATTCTGCAACGTTCAACGTGTCTTAAAAATTCGTGACCGAGACCGATACCTTCTGCAGCACCTTCAATAAGACCGGGAATATCAGCCATAACAAAACTCTTTTCAGGTCCCATTGAAACAACGCCTAAAACAGGGATGATTGTTGTGAAATGATAGTCACCGACGATGGGCTTTGCCTGACTTACAACAGAAATAAGTGAAGATTTACCAACATTCGGGAAACCTAAAAGTCCAACGTCTGCAATAAGCTTTAATTCAAGGCTAACTTCCCATTCTTCACCGGGAGCACCGTTTTTTGCAAATTTCGGAGTCTGACGGGTAGATGTTGCAAAGTGTGAGTTACCCCAGCCACCACGACCGCCTTTAGCACCGATAAACTGGTCATCAGTTGACATATCGGCCATAACAGCACCACTTTCAACTTCACGGATAACAGTGCCACGCGGCACTTTGATTATTAAGTCCTTACCCTTTTTACCACTGCAACGGCTACCCATTCCGTTAGCACCGTTTTCAGCCTTGTACTTTCTCTTATAACGAAAGTCGGCAAGTGTTGAAAGATTGTCATCAACCTGAAAAACAATGTTACCGCCACGGCCTCCGTCACCACCGTCAGGACCGCCTGCGTTTATATATTTTTCTCTGTGAAATGTAACGGCACCGTTACCGCCGTCACCGGCTTTAATCTTGATTTTAGCAATATCAACAAACATATTTTTACCTCATAAGTAATACAAATATATATAAATTCCCATTATCCGTAATATTGTACACTATTTTTATAAAATAATAAATAGGAAAATAAATTTTTTTGAGAATATTTTTTATTAATAATATTATTTCTTTATTGTTTATATATTATTTTTAGATACGGAAATAGGGAATGGTGGACATAAGTGTAAATTATAATTTATCGGGGAATTTATTGAGAACACAATACCTTGTAGGGGAGGGTAAGTCTCGCCTGCCGGCTCGGTCGGTGCTTCTGCTTCGCAGAGGTCTCCA
>JAZNTF010000121.1:0-2614 GCA_045591625.1 Candidatus Fimenecus sp. | reverse complement strand
CCGCTTGGCCTCCGACTTCCTAAAAAAGCACCTCAGAAGCAACCTATGTCTGAAAAAACAAAGACAATGATTGCAATTATTGTGGCTGTAGTAATGTTTTTGGTGGCAGTATTTTCAATTGTTTTTGCCGTTTCATCAAAGAATAAGGGTAACGGATTAGAATGCGACTGTGAATATTGTAGCCAGATGTTTGCATATTATAACTATCTTATCGAATCAGGTCAGATAGAATTAAAGGAAGTTCAGGGACAGAATTCTGATTTCGGTGATTTTGTTCAGAATGGTGATGTGAACGATTCCCAACAGGACAACAACCAACAGAATGGTCAGCAGAATAATGCTTCACAGTCAGACAATCCGTCATCATGGACAACTGCTCAGATTGTTGAAACATATAAGCACGCTGCAGCAAAAACTCACAATTCCGTAACATCATATCAGCAGATGACATTGCGTCAGATGAATGCGCCCGGTATCAACGATACCTTGATCAGCTTTGCAAGTGGAGTTATGGATAAAGCACTCCAGAACAACTCAAAGAATATTCAGGGTATCACAGGCGGTCACACAAATCTTGCAGTTTCTGATGTAAAATCTGCAAGAGCATATAAGAGCGGTAACAATATTGTTATTGAAATGCTTATGAAGGAACAGACAGATAAGGGTAACGGAAATATGTACAGCGGTACAGTAGGTCACGCAATTTCAGTTGTTGGTGACATTGATTCTGTTATCGGTCAGTTCTCTGGTCTTGGTATGAATGCAACTATTGCCGACCAGGATTGTACATTGAAGTATACTAACCCTATTGTTAAGGTTGCTATCAACAGTAACGGACAGATTATCAACGGTACATGGAGCTATGTTACTAATATCACACTCAATAACCTTAATATTAGTGCTATGGGCTTTAATGTTCCTGTTGCACAGGCAACAGCAATCGTTGATTTCGTTGTTGTACTTAACGGCGGATTTAAAGGCTGATAAAATCACTTAAAGAAAACTTTTATGACCTGTCTTTACAGGTCATATTTTTTTGTTTATAATTGGAATATAAATTGAAGGGGGATAGTAAAATGAAAACAAACGAACAAATAACCCTTGCCGAAGAAAAGGAAATAAAAAGACTCAAAAGGATGCAGGGCAGAGGAAACAGCAGTAAATATTTCTTTATATTGCTTATGCTCATAGCAATTGTAAACATCCTTGACGAGGTAACAAGTAACCTTACTGTTACGGTGCAGTCCTCATTTGTAACGGAATTTTTTGTAAATAATCCGTTTATGGGTAAATATTACACATTCCAGGAGGGTCTTGCACTTCATTCGGGTGTAGGTGTTTTTACCTATGTTTTAGGTATTTTCACACCGTTTTACAAGGCTCTTGCCGACAAATGGGGTCGAAAACCACTCTTTGTGATGTCAACCCTCGGTATGGCACTGGGACTTCTTGTAATTCATCTTTCAACAAGCTATATAATGTTCCTTGTGGGCTTTGCAATAATCAGCTTCTTTATGGGTCATGATGTACAGATTATCTATATTCTTGAAGAAGCACCCGACAAGCACCGTGCAAAGATTTACAGCATTTTAAAGAGCTTTGGTATTTTAGGTGTTATCCTGATTCCCACACTTCGCGATATTCTCATGGGTGACGATGCTACAAGATGGCGTGAAATTTTCTTAGTACCTGCTGTAATAGGATTTATCGCAGTTTTGCTTGTAATAATTCTTGCTAAAGATACAAAGGTGTTCATAGGTGAAAGACTCGAATATCTTTCACGACCCCTTTCCGAGCGTCAGGCAGAAAAAGAATTAAAGAAAAAGCAAAAGGAAGCACAACGAAATCAGTCAGGTGTTTTCAATGGCGTAAAATACATCTTTGCAAATAAAGATACAAAAAATCTTATTATCTCCCATATTGTATTTGACACAGCAATGCCTGCAATTGCCCTTTATTTTGAATCATCAATGCATAAGGTGGGTATGAGTACAAGTGAAATCACAAAGGCTCTCTTTATGGTGCCTGTTGTATATGCCACAATCACATTCCTTTCAGGTTTTATTGCCGACAAGCTGGGCAGAAAGGTGACTGTAACAGGCTTTTCTGTTACTTGTATTTTAGGCTATTGCCTCTTTGTGGCAGGTATTCTCTGCGGTTGGAATCCTTATCTTATCGGCTTCTTCGCAGGACTTTATCAGGGCTCATACTGGATAGGTCGAGATTATATGAACGTTATGATGACCGAAAAAGTACCGACAGATATCCGTGCATCAGTAGTTGGCGCAGAAGGACTTCTCGTTATTATCGGTCTTGCAGTCGGTTACCTTCTCGCAATCGTTGGTATGATTTTCTTCCCAATCTGGTGGGTATGCCTTGCAATTTCCGTTGCATCAGTCGGTGTGGCAGCAATTATGTTTGCAAAAGGTGTTAAGGAAACCAAGGGCGCTAACCTTGATGAGATAGAATAAGCGCAATTTGTTAATATGTAAATCGGAGTTTATCGAGTAAATGCAGAATTATATATTTAACTAATATGATTGTAAATGTAGGGGCAGGTAAATCTCACCTACCGGTTCGGTCGGTGCTTCTGCTTCGCAGAGGTGTCCACAGG